>JBBQII010000036.1:0-13052 GCA_038324795.1 Gemmatales bacterium | reverse complement strand
GTCAGTTCGCTGGCGTTGTTCCCGATGATCGGCCAGGAATTTTTCCCGGCCGTCGACGCGGGACAGATCTCGATTCAGGTGCGGGCGCCGTCCAACCTTCGGCTCGATGCAACGGAACGCCGGATCATCGACGTCGAGAAGACGATTGCCGAAGTGATCCCCGGCCATGAACTGCAGATGGTCGTCTCCGAGATCGGCTTGAACAACGACTGGTCGGCGGCCTACTCGCAGAACGCGGGTCAGCAGGACACCGTTCTCCGGGTGCAGTTGTCGCCGGATCGCTCGAAATCCGCCCAGGAGTACGCCATCCTGCTTCGCAAGGCGTTCGCGGCCGAGTCGAAGTATGCCGACCTTGAATTCAGCTTCGACACGGGCGGCATGGTCTCCGCCGCGCTGAACTTCGGCGCTGCGTCGCCGATCGACATCCAGATTACCGGCGGCACGCCCGAACAGAAGTTCGAGATCGCACGCAAGGTGAACGCCCTGGTTCGCGGCGTCCAGGGAGCGGCCGATGTGCGCGTGCTGCAGCGAAATGATGCCCCCTACCTCATCCTCGAGATCGACCGCGACAAGGCGGCCAGCGTCGGGTTGACCGCGCGCGACGTCGTGATGCAGGTCGTCACCGCGATGAACTCGAGCATCGCGCTGACGCGCAACTTCTGGATCGATCCGAAGAGCGGCAACCAGTACTTCATTGCCGTACAGTACCCCGATGATCCCAGGTTCCGCCTTGATGACCTGAAGAGCATCTTCGCCACCGGGACCGGCCAGAAGTCGACCGTCCGCCTCAGTTCGCTTGTGACAGTGAAGGAGTCGACGCAGGCGGTGGAGTTCAACCACGTCGGCCTGAAGCGCGTGGTCGACGTGCTGGTGAACACGGAGAACCGCGACATTGGCGGCGTGGCCGCGGATATCAAGGAACGGCTCAAAGGCCTGGAGCTTCCCGCAGGAATGAAAGTCGAACTGAAGGGCGAGTTCGCCCGCATGACCGAATCGTTTGAAAGCCTCGGCAGCGGCCTGGCGCTCGCCTCGGTGCTGGTCTACCTGCTGATGGTGCCGCTGATGCGCTCGTTCGTGATGCCGTTGATCATCATGGCCACGGTGCCGCTCGGCTTCATCGGTGTGCTGATCATGCTCTGGTCGACTGGCACGACGCTGAATGTTCAATCCGAGATGGGGGTGATCTTCCTCGTCGGCATCATCGTCTCGCAGGGGGTGCTCCTGATCGACTTCGCCAATCAACTGCGCAAGCAGGGCAAGTCTGTCTACGAAGCGATCACCACCTCGGCGGTCACCCGCTTCCGGCCGATTCTGATGACATTCCTGGCCACGTTCCTCGACCTGCTGCCGATGGCGCTCGGCCTGGGCCGGGGCAGCGAAGCGCTGACGCCGCTGGCCCGGGCGGTCGTCGGCGGACTGGTCACCAGTACGGCGTTGACGCTTCTTGTCGTCCCGATCCTGTATCTGCTTGTCGTTCGCGACAAGCGCCATCCCGCCGCCCCGACCCTGCCTGAGGAAAGCCAATCATGACCACTACTACGAATCTCCCGGTCAAACGCCGGCGGAAGCCTCTGATCGTTTTGCTGATCGCGCTGGGCCTTGGCGGGGCACTCATCGTGGCAGGTATGCTGACAGGCGTGGTCGGCAACCCGTTCAAGCACGGCGCTCGAACCGAAGTCCATGCGAAGACGGTTGAACAGAGCCAGCAGATCATGGCAGTGCGGCCCCGCAAGGAATCGTCGCTGCCGATCACGGTCGAGCAGATAGCAATAGTTGAACCTTACTTCCGCGCTGACTTGCGTGCCCGTGCGTCGGGGATTGTCCGCAAGGTGCATCGCGACATCGGTGATCGCGTGGCGATGGGCGATGTGCTTGTCGAAATCGATGTGCCCGAATCGGAACAGGATGCCTTGAAGAACGAGGCAGTCATCGAGCAGCGCAAGCAGGAATTGAAGGTTTCCGAAGCGAAACTGAAAGATGCCATCGCCGCGCGCAATGTTTCGCTGGCGACGATCAAGCAGCGACTGGCCGATGTGCAGGGTGCCCGCGCGACGCGCGATCTGAAGAAGAGCCGATTCGAACGATTCAAAGATCTCGCTACGCGCGGTTCAGTGGTCGGCAGCGTTGTTGATGAAGAGGAACGCGATTTCCTGGCAAGCGAGGCAATGCTGGCAAGCAGCGAAGCGAACGTGGAGCGTGCCCGTGCCGACTTTGCGGAGTCTGAGTCAAGGGTGGAAGCGGCCGAGGCCGATATTGACCTCAAGAAAGCACAGATTGTCGTGGCCCGCAGAGATGCCGACCGCGCCCGCGTGGTGGCCGAGTACGGCAAGATCCTTGCACCGTTCGATGGCGTGGTCGTGCGGCGCACCGCGGACCCGGGGTCGTTCGTTCAGAACGCGACCACCGGGGCAAGCGAATCGCTGATCTCGGTCGCCAAGGTTGATCTGGTGACCGTGGCGGCCAAGTTCCCGGACAACGTCGCCCCCCTCGTCGGCGCGAATACCCCGGCCGAGGTGAGAGTCGATAACATTCCCGGCGTCACGATCGCGGCACGCGTGACCCGTTTCGCCCCGACTGTCCACAACTCCGACCGCACGATGCGCGTTGAGGTCGATTTGTTCAACGGCAGCGAGAAAGAGTTCGAACGCCTGCTGCAGGACATGAAGTCACCCGGGCCCGATCGGCCGATGAAAGGACCGAATGACCCCATCCCCGTGCGGGCGTTCACCAATCCGTCGGATCCCCGGCGGTTGGTCACCGGCATGACGGGGACAATGAAACTGACGGTTGGCGGCTTCGGCCAATCGTTCGTGTTGCCCAGCACGGCCGTGTTCTCCCGCAGCGGGACGAACTACATCATGGTTGTCGAGGACGACAAGACCCGACAACTGCCGGTGAAGGTGCAACTGACTGACGGCAAAACGGTCCGCATCGCGCTGATGACCTACCGCAAGGACGCGGACGGTACAACGCGCGACATGCTGACTGAACTGACCGGCAACGAGGTGGTGCTGATCAGTCGGCAACTGGAGATCGGCGAAGGTGCGTCCGTTCGCACCGGCCTGAGCGACTGGTGACCCCCGAGTTTTCGACAAGGACGTACGAAATGATCGGGATGCGCACGTTCTGGCTGCTGCCGGCGGCACTGGCTGTGGTTCATCCCGCGATCCGCATCGCTGCGGCGGACAAAACCCCCGTC
Source organism: Gemmatales bacterium (assembly GCA_038324795.1). Lineage (GTDB taxonomy): Bacteria > Planctomycetota > Planctomycetia > Gemmatales > Gemmataceae > JAIOQJ01. Next base: position 9,853 of record JBBQII010000036.1, on the reverse strand, counting down.
GTTGTTGAAGCCAGCTGGACCTCCGCGAAACCCCGGCCTGCTCAAGAGATTCAACAGGCACAGGCGGTCGAAGCCCTTCCCCTGCCGCGCGGCACTATCCCTCTTCCCGCTTACGCGCGAATGCAGTCGTTGCCGATCGACTTGCCTACGGTCCTGCGTCTCGTTAATGCCAACAATCCCACCATCGGCTATGCCCGCGCCCGCATTGCCGAGGCCCAGGCACGGCTCGATCTGTCGAACCTGCAGTGGGTGCCGAACCTGTCGGGCGGGACGTCCTACAACCGCTTCGACGGCCAGACGCAGAATCAGCGCGGCGAAGTCTTCAGCGTCTCAAGGGCCAACCTGTTCAGTTCCGGCGGCGTGCTGATGGCCGTCGATACCGCCGACGCGATCTACCGCCCCATCATCGACCGCCGGCTGCTCGATGCCGAGCGCTGGCGTGCCGAGTCGGTCACTATCGGCACGGAGTTTGAAGCCGTCAGCTCCTATCTCGATCTGGTGTTCGCGTACGCCCATCTCGACATCAACCGTGACACGCTCGAGAAGGCCGAGGCAATGCTCACGGCCGCACGCAACGCCGCCGCAGCCAAGCTCGACCGCACCGCCGGCGACGTCAATCGTGCACAGACCGAAGTGCTGTTCCGCAAGACCGAGCGCGTGGAGATCGAAGGGCGCATCGGCGCGATCAGCGGCCGGCTGGGTCGGCTACTGCTGCTGCCGCCGATGAACAAGATTGTGCCTGTCGATGCTGGCATCACGCCCGTCAGCCTGATCGATCCCAACTCGACGCTTGATGATCTGGTGGCAATCGCCATCGATAACCGCCCCGACCTGCGGGCCAACCGGGCACTGATCGCGGCGGCCTGGTCACGCGTGCGTCGGCAGCAGAGCGGGCCGTTGCTTCCAAAGGTGGCGATCTCGAACCAGACCGGTTCCTTCGGCGGCGGCGTGAATGACGACCTGCAGCAATTCGATGCCCGCAATGCAGTGTCCGCGCAGGTGTTCTGGGAACTGCGCAACCTCGGTTTCGGCAACGCCGCTGAAGTGCGCGAACGCCGGGCACTGCTCGACCAGGCCCAGATGCAGGCACTGGAAACGCAGGCCCGCGCCACGGCCGAGATTGTCGAAGCCGCCCAGCAGGCTGCGGCGAGATTGCAGGCACTTGAATTGGCTGAGAAAGCCGTCAAGGAAGCAACGGACCTCTACCGCATCAGCAAGGACGGCACCACGAACGTGCTGGACGCCAAGAACCTGTTCGACGCGCTGCGCCCGTTGCAGGCCATCCAGTTCCTGAACCAGGCCCGGCTGAACTACCTCACCAACGTGATCGAGTTCAACCGCGCCCAGTACCGGTTGTACACCGCGTTGGGGAACCCGCCGGATACGGCACCGCGCTGAGTCGGCAATGCGTCGAAGCATCGACAACACAACCTACGAAACGACTTGAGCCGCAACCTTCGCAGGGTCACGGCTCAAGTCATATAAACCCCTGCCTTGGACATGGCGTGCCGTTGCCGATCATCCCGAGTTTCGGGATTTCAAACTTACTTGTCGATGATTTTGACCTTCGGCTTCGGCGTGGTCGTTGAGGCCGGGGCCTCCTGGATGTCGAAAACGTAGACACCGTTGGGCAACACCGCGCAAAGCGACTTTCCATCGTCCGTGACGTGCAGTCGGCCGGACTGGTACGCGCGGAAGTTGACATTCACGATGCGTCGGAAATTCGCGATGACGGTATCCCGCCCGACGGGTTGCGGATCGGCAACGACTCTGCTGTTCACATCTCCCTTGATAACCAGAGGGCGATCAAGCGGATACGAATTGGGAAGCAGTTTGCCGTCGATGTTGTATTCCTGGATGCTGAGTTCACCGTGCCGCATCACGTACAGCGAATTGCTTTTCGGGTTGAACGTCGCCGCGATGACCGGCGCACCTTCGAGGGTGCCGAGTTTGCTGCCTTTACCGTCATACAGATCACAACCTGCCCGTTGAGGGCGGGCCAGCCGCGATCCATCCGCTGAACATGCAAGTTCGTAATAAAAGCACTGCAGATCGATCAGCTTCGACATTGACTTGCCCTTGAAGTCATACGTCTGAAGTGGACCCGAGCTGATGTTGCCTTCACCCAGGAATGCCTTCTGCCGGTCGCCCGTCAGAGCGATGACGGTGTTCATCTGCACCCGGCCGATTTCGTCCACGGTGTCGTCCGGGTTGATTCGGCGTGCCTTGACGCCACCGGACCCGGCGAACGTCGTCGTGAAGAGAATCGAGTCGTCCGCACCGATGCCGACGGCAAACACACCCGGTTCACTTCCCTCGGCCTTGAACTTGATGCGGCTGATTTCCATGTTGTCGATGGTCTTCCAATCCAGCTTCACCTTGTAAACAAACTGACCGCCGATCGGGGCGATCGCCAGGAACTTGGCCCCCGGGGAGATGTCGATCCCCTGCACGTTGCCCAGCAGGTCAATCGATTCGACAATCTTGCGTTCCTTCATGTCGACCACGACGAGCTGCTTGAGCGTGGTGACATAAAGTCGCTGCCGCACGTGGTCATAGGCACAGTCCTTGGCCTGTTCGATGGGAACAAAGAACCCCGCAGGTCCCTTGCCATCCTTGTCCGCGATCTTGGGTTGCGCACTCCCGTCCTTGTCAACGATTTTGGGCTGCGCATTCGACAGTGCACTGAGGAGCATCAAGCTCGCCAGCACTCCAACAGCGCCGCGGAGAGTTTGCCGGGACAGCATCACCATGTTGAGTCACTCCTTGAAGCAGAACGATTCACTACACACAGTTGTGGCAAAACCGACTTGAAGCCGCAATCGGATACAAACGGCACCGCGACAGCGGTTACTGCTGTACTGACGAACGCGCACGCTCGCCCCCCGGTAATTCGTCCCCGATTTGCCTTGAATCAATGCGATCAACGGCTGAAGAGATGCAGCGACCGGCGATACCCTCGGCGACTTCGAGTGAGAGTTTAATATATCCGGGGTCGCGGACGCAACCCAATTCCCACCCGGAAAATCGGCCGGCTGCCGTGCAACTCGGGGTGCAGCCTGAGCCTACTTTTTCTTCAGCATTTCCTCGAAGAACAGATACATCTGCTCGTTCGATTCGGCCGTCGGCGAATGGCCGACGCGGTTGGTCATGGCGACGCGGTTCTCGGCCCCCAGCAACTTGTTGACCGCGATGGCGTGATTGAGTTCCTTCCAGCGAATGACCTTGTCCTCCGATCCGCCCGACACCAGGAACGGTCGCGGCGCCATCAGGGCGTGGAGTTCGATCAGGTCCCGGCCCGTTTCGGTCATCGTCTTGTACGGGCCGGTGCGCGGGTTCTTGTCGCTCGGCACGCCGCGGGTTCGCTGCATCGGGGCACCGGGGACGAAGCCCAGGTACCACGGTTCGTAGTAGTTCACGTTGGTGTTGCTTTCATCCCAGCCGACCCCGGGATCGGACCAGACGGCACAGGCGAAGCGGTCGTACAGGCACGACGAGAACATCGACCATTTGCCGCCGTACGAGTGCCCGGTGACGCCGATGCGCTTCGGGTCGACGAACTTCATGTTCGCCAGCGCGTTGCAGCAGTTGGCCGACTCGTACGCGTGGAACGACAGCGGCTGAATCTTGCAGGTTTCCTTCGTCGGGTAGTAGGTGTTCGGGTCGCCGCCCAGCGACAGCGTCACGAAGCCGCGCTTCGCCAGCTGCAGCGCGAAGTCGCGGTACTCCTTCTTCGCTTTGCCGATGCCCGTGTCAGCTTCGTAGAAGACGACCAGCACGGCCGGGAACGGGCCTTCGCCATCCGGAACCAGCAGCCAGGCATCGTCGACGATTCGGCCCGGCGCTGTCTCGATCTTGATGCGATGCTGCGTGAAGCCGTCCATCGCTTCCTTGCTCACGAATTCGACTTTGGGTGACTCGATGAGCGCTGGCCAGTCGCCCATCAGGGCATGCCATTCCTTCTTGATCTCCGCGCGCCGACGCTGCCAGTCGGCCGGCGTCTTCACCTCGCTGCCGTCCGTGAACTTCAACGGCGACCGGTAACTGCCGAAGTTCTTGGCGTACTCGGCCGGCACCTGAAAGTAGGGCAGAAGCTTCTTGTCAATCTCGCCGGCGGACGCGGCGGATGCGGTCAGCAGCAGGATGCTTGGAAGCAGCAGTCGCATGATGAATTCTCCTGATGGTTTGTCTCTGCGGAATGACCGCCCGGTAGCGTGGAGTCAAGCAACCGTACAGTTTAGCCGCGGTACCGCTCAATTTTGAGCGACGCCATTCTACTCAGTTAAAGGCAGGCATGCAGTTGTTCATTTTGACCACAGATGTCACGGAGAACACGGATAAAACCGGATGGATCAAACTCGATACACGAAGCTGGGCAGGCACTTCCCGGGTCTTATCCGTGTTGTCGGTGCCATCCGCGGTTAAATTCTTCCACTATTGTTGAGCGGTATTGAGTTTAGCCGCGACCCGGAGGCTCTGCGAAGGGAATCGCTATGTCACGCGAATCGCGCTTACCTTCGCAAAGCCGCCAGGTCGCGGCTAACGGCTCACCAAGTAAAGCATATGCCGGCCATCCGGGATTGCGTGTTCCGGCTCCGGCATCTGCCCGGCGTCCACGAACGGCAGCAGCAGCACGGCCCGGTTGTCGGCCAGCCTGCGCAGGCCCTTCTGGAAGTCGGGCACCGACAGATGCGGGTGCGGCTTGCGCATCGCGGCGAACAGTTCCGGCAGCGGGCATGGCTCGCCGGTGCCCGCCTGCTTCCGGCGATCGAGGTAGGTCAACGCATCCAGCCCCCACGGCACCAGCGCCTGCAGCGGGTCGGCCAGCGGGCTCAGCCCGGCATCCACTCGCCGCAGCGCTTCTTCGACACGCTTTGTCAACACGTCGAGCCGCTGCAGGTAGCGCTGCATGTCGGCCGTGAACGTGGCCGACAGCGATTGTAACTGGATCAGGGTCGCATTCAGCCAAGTCGGCACGCCGCTGCGGGCATCTTTCATCAGGCTGCGCATTTCATCGAGTACGGCCCGGGGAGAGTCATTGCGATAGATGAACTCGACCCCCTTGGGGGTCAGGCGCACCCATTCGATCGCGATCTTCCCTTTGACATCGGTACGAATTGCTTCGAGGTAGCCTTCGCGCAGGGCCGACTGGGCGGCGTCGGCATGGCGGGGCGCGAACAAACCGTCGAGCTTGCCGCTCCTGTAGAGGCGGTGCTCGCCCGTGTCGGCCAGCGCCAGCCGCAGCCCGGCGAGGATCACGTCGAGTTGTTTCCGATCATCCATGCGGCATCCTGCTTCTCATGACCCGGTCGGCTGATAATCTAACCTGATGAGCCCATGCTCGAAAGGGGAATCATGAATCCATCGCCGACCCGCCGGATCCTGAGCGGCGTGCAGCCGTCCGGCAAGCTGCATCTGGGCAACTACTTCGGCGCGATCAAGCAGCATATCGCCCTGCAGAGCGACGGCCGCAGCTTTTACTTCCTGGCCGACTATCACTCGATGACCACGGTGCAGGATGCCAAGCTGCGCCGGCAACTGACGCTCGACGCGGCCATGGACTACATCGCCCTGGGGCTCGACCCCCGGAAGGCGATTTTCTTCCGGCAGTCGGACGTACCCGAAGTCTGCGAACTCGCCTGGGTGCTGGGCACCGTCATCAACATGGGGCTTCTCGAACGCGCTCATTCGTACAAGGACAAGCTGGCGAAAGGATTCGAAGCCAGCGTCGGCCTGTTCACCTACCCGATCCTGATGGCGGCCGACATCCTGATCTACCGCTCGAACGTCGTCCCCGTCGGCGAGGACCAGGTGCAGCATATCGAGATCACGCGCGACATCGCGGAGAAGTTCAACCGCATCTATGGTGAAGTCTTCCCGCTGCCCGATCACCGCCTGGAAGAAGGGGCCAAAGTCCCGGGCGTGGACGGGCAGAAGATGAGCAAGTCGTACGGCAACACGATCGAAATCTTCGCCGAGGGGAAGCCGCTCAAGAAATCCGTGATGGGGATCGTGACCGATTCAACCCCGGTCGAGGCACCGAAGAACCCCGAGAATTGCACGGTCTTCACGCTGTACAAGTTGTTCGCGACCGCCGACGAACAGCAGGAGTTGGCCACCCGCTACCGCGCCGGCGGCATGGGCTACGGCGAAGCGAAGACGATGCTGCTCGGCAAAATCGATGGCTACTTCGCCCCGTTCCGGGAGAAGCGCAAGCAGTTGGCGAGCAGCCCGGCCGACGTTGAAGAGATTCTGCGCGAAGGCGCGAAGAAGGCTCGCACCGAGGCCCGGGCAACGATGGACCTCGTCCGCGCCGCGACAGGAATCGGCAGTTGAGTTTCCTTCGCCCAGTTAAGATTCGCGCCAAAATAAGTTACCGGATCATATCGCCGCCGATGAAGAGAATCACGAAAGCACGAAACGACGAAAACACGAGAAATACGGCATTACCCATTATGCTTTTTCGTGTTTTCATTCTTTCGTGCCTTCGTGATCCGCTTCTCTAAACCCGGCAATTTATTCTGGCGCGACTCCTTACTTCAACTTCTTGATCGCCTCGATCACTTTGGGCACGTCGGTCTCGTTTACGGACTGGTACGCGAAGCTGGCAATCACTTTGCCCTTTTCGACGACGACCACGGTGAGATGCGCATCACTGTTCAGGCTCCAGCCGTTGGGGCCGGCGGTGCCGTCGAACACGCTCAAGGCAGTGTTCGCGAACTTCAGCGACATGTTCACCTTTGGCAGGTTCTCTTTTGCCGCGTCCGCCTTGTCGGTCAGCCAGATGGCCTGGATCTGCACGGCATCATTGGCCGACTTGCCGTCGCCATCGAGCGTCTTCAGGAAGCGTGCCATCGGCCGGTCGAAGCGTGAATGCTGCACAAAGGCGTAGACGGTCGGCTTGTCCTTACGGTCGGCCACGGGACTGACTTCTTTCTCGTCGGCGATGCCATAGACATTGAACTCTTCGGTCTTCTCGCCTGGCTTCGGCCCCGACTCGACGTCGGCCCGCGCCACTGCCGCCATCACCAGCAACATGATCGAAGCCCATGTCTGTCGCATCGTTCACCTCCGTTTTCGTTGGTTTCGGTTAGCCGCGGAGCGCTTTGCGAGCCTCACGCTCCGCTGCGGAAACCCTCCGCATCGCGGCTAACCTCAATACCGCTCAATTTTGGGCGATGCCATACATACTCAGTCAAAGGCAGGCATTCAGGTGTTCATTTTACCACAGATGTCACGGAGAACACGGATAAAACCGGATGGATCAAACTCGATACACGAAGCTGAGCAGAAACTTCTCGGGTCTTATCTCGGTTCCTATCCGTGTTGTCGGTATCATCCGTGGTTAAATTCTTTCACTGTTGTTGAGCGGTATTGCGGCTACCCTATCCCGGCGTCACCGCCAGGGGATACTCGGGCAATGCCAAACCCAGCGTCGGCAGTTCCTGCAGCCGCCGCCAGCCGCGTGTGACTCTGGTTTCTTCGGCACTCACATACTCGCGATCGAGATGCTGCTTGCCGAAGGGACCGTCGTCGATCACCGGGTCGAACGCGTCATCGACGATGTACTGGGAAAGTGCAAGGCAACAACGGACGTGGAACTCCCGCTGCAGGTGCAATCGTTCGAGCAGAACCTCACCCAGTACGTAGCGCAGGTACAGGCCCGAATCGGTGATTTCCGCCACGTCGCGCCCGCAAATTTCGCAGGCATAGCCTTCATCGCATTTCGCCATCGTGACCTCGGAGCCCCGACGTTCGCAAAGCCTCACGTCGGGGCCTGACCGTCTTCATTCCGCACTCCGGATTCCGCACTCCGAATTTCCCGGGTTGATTGTACCGAATCGACTACAATGACGCATCAGCGCGGGCAAACTCACGCGCAATCGCATCGAGGTTCCCCGTGGCGCTCCCTGTTGTTTCCATCATCGGTCGGCCGAATGTCGGCAAGTCGTCGCTGTTCAACTATCTGGTCGGCAAACGGATCAGCATCGTCGAGCCCACAGCGGGCGTGACGCGCGATCGTGTCTCCACCATTATCGAAAGTGATGGCCGGCACTTCGATCTGACTGACACTGGCGGCATCGGCATTGTCGATATGGACAAGCTCGAAGCCGACGTCGACAAGCAGATCGAGACCGCGCTGATTCAGGCCGACCTGATCCTGTTCGTCGTCGATGCCCGGAGCGGGCCGGTGCCTCTCGATCAGAAGGTGGCCGAGCGGCTGCGCTCCATGGGCAAGCCGGTCGTCTGCGTCGTCAACAAGGCGGACGACCCCAAGTACGATGTCCTCGCATCCGAGTTTCATGCCCTCGGCTATCAGCCGGTCATCCCGGTCAGCGCGGCCCAGCATCGCGGCAAGGATAAACTGCTCAGCCTGATCGTCCAGCGGTTGCCCGAAGCGATCGGTGAAGCCCCGCCGGACAAGGTGCATCTCGAGATTGCCATTGTCGGCCGGCGGAACGCGGGGAAGAGTACATTCATCAACTCGCTGGCGCAGGCTGACCGCGTCATCGTCTCCGAGATTCCGGGCACCACGCGGGACAGCATCGACGTGCGTTTCGAGCGCGACGGCAAGACGTTCATCGCGATCGACACCGCCGGCGTGCGCAACAAGAGTTCGCTTGCCAACAGCATCGAGTTTTACAGCATGGCCCGGGCGGAGCGGTCGATCCGCCGGGCGGATGTCGTGCTGCACTTCTTCGATGCGTCGACAAAGATCAGCCGAATCGACAAGCAGTTGACCGACTACATTCTGCAGCATCACAAGCCGGCCGTGTTCGTCGTCAACAAGTGGGACCTGTTGAAGGATGAACTGACGATGGATGCGTTCACCGGCTACGTGAAGCGCACTTTCCCGATGCTCGACTATGTGCCGATCTCGTTCGTCACCGCCAAGAGCGGGCGCAACGTCTACAAGCTGTTGAACCTGGCCCAGCAGTTGGCAAAGCAGGCCAATCAGCGGGTGACGACGGGTGAACTCAACCGCATCCTGCGCATGGCGGTCGAGAAGAACCCGCCGACATCGAAGACCAGTCGCCTGCCGAAGATCTTCTACGCCGCCCAGATCAGTGTGGCGCCGCCGACGATCGTGATCTTCACCAACGGACCGCACCTGTTCGAGGCCCATTACCAACGCTACCTCCTGAAGGTCTTCCGCGCACATCTGCCCTTCAGCGAAGTGGCGATCAAGCTCGACATGCGCTCGCGCCGCGGCGGCGCGATGAGCAACCCCGAAGAAGCCGACGCCAATGCCGATGCCGATGCTGCAGTCGAGGCCGAGAAGCCGAAACGCAGAACACGCAAGAAGAGAACGACCACCCCCGAACTCTGGGACGTGTAATCCATGCGATGCGCCATCGTTGCCGCGTTGATGTTCGCCACGCTTCCCGTCTGGTGGCAGCCTGCCGTGGCCGACGAGAAGCTGACCATCATCACGGGCAAGGTGATGCCGCTGAAGGACTACATCGAAAAACAGGGCGGCAAGCTCGACCGCGATGCGGTGCCGCATCACATGGTGCTTGTCAGTGAGGGTAGAGCCTGGCCGCTCATCAAGGACGACCTGGGCCGACGATTCTTCAAGGATGAACAACTGCTGAATCGCGACTATCGCATCACCTGCCGGATCGTGGGCGGGACGATGGTGCAGGTGATCTCGGTGCAAAGCATCAAAGACGGCAAACCGCACGACATTTACTACTGGTGCGACATCTGCGCCATCCGCCGCAATGAGAAGAACGACTGCGAATGCTGCGGCGCCGCGATGGAGTTGCGTGAAGAGTTGATCACGAAGTGACGCGGTTGGCCGCGATACCGCTCAATTTTGAGCGATGCCATTCATACTCAGTTAAAGGCA
>JBBQII010000035.1:0-13109 GCA_038324795.1 Gemmatales bacterium | reverse complement strand
CGAACACCTGCAGCCGAAACTCGCCGGCCGACGGAAAACGCGCACCGTGCACCGGAATGACGACCTCCGCCACCGTGCGCGGATCATCGACGCGCATCTCGGCATCGAACTGAAACAACGCCTCTGCGTCTTCGTCCAGATCAACCAGTCGAAACGTGAGTTTCAGTTTCCCCTTCACGTCGGTCATTGCGAGGTAGACCACCAGTTGGCCGTGCGTCACGGGAAACTCGTTGGCGCGAATCGAGTTGAACAGGCCCAGCAGCGTCCACTTGCCCGTGGCGGGGTCGCGGTGCGCTCCGTCGCAGATCAGCAGCGCGAGCGGAATCGGCATTACTCTGTCAGTTGGCATGATGGATTTCCCCGGCAGGTTGGCAGGCGACGCCGCAAGCGGCGGACAATGTAGGCAGGATAGCAAACCTTTGCCGGTTGTAGCGGTCGGTCGTATTGTGCTGCCGGCTGTTCGACTCAATACGCGGGTTCAAAGATGCCGATTATCAGGATTGAATCGACCACGCCGCACCGGCGACCGAACATCCCCATGCAGGAGTTTCCAAGGATGAAGAAGAAGATCAGCATGACGCTGTTGAGCGTCCTGTCGCTGTGGGCCGGCGCGGGCTTCGTCAAGGCAGCCCCGGCACCGACCCCGGCCCAGATGCTGCAGTTCACGCCCAAGCAGCCCGGCATCAACATGACCACCCCCAGCACGGCCGAGCAGACCGGCTGCAAGGTCGAACTGGCCAAGGGAACCAAGCTGGCCAGCGGCAAGACCGGCAGCGGTTGGGTGCTGAAGGATGCCCAGGGCCGGATGCTCCGCCGCTACTTCGATTCGGACGGCGACAACAACATCGACGTCTGGTCGTACTACATGAGCGGCGACGAGTGCTACCGCGAGGCCGACTCGAACTACAACGGCAAGGTCGACCAGTACCGCTGGCTGGGCAGCAACGGCAGCAAGTGGGGCGTCGACCTGAACGAAGACGGCAAGATCGACACCTGGAAAGTGATCTCGGCCGAGGAAGCCAGCCAGGAAGCACTGGCCGCGGTGATGGCCAAGGACTTCGCGCGCATGCAGGCCCTGATGATCACCAAGGCCGAGATGGACGCGCTCGAACTTCCGGACAGCGAAGCCAACCGCATCAAGACGAAGATGCAGGGGGCCGCGACGCAGTTCCAGACCACGTCCGGCGCGTTGGCCAAGCTCAGCGACAAGACGCGCTGGGTGCATCTCGAAACCGCCGCGCCGGAAACGATTCCGGCCGACGCGCTCGGCAGCAAGGCCGACCTGATGCACCATCGCACGGGCACCGTGCTGTACAGCGACGGCGACAAGGTCAACGACTTCCTGCAGACGGGTGAAATGATCCTCGTCGGCCGCGCCTGGCGACTGGTGGACGCGCCGGTGGTCGGCGGATCGTCGACCACGGTCAACGCGACCGCCAACGGCGGCACCGGCACGGGCACTGGCGTGAACATTCCGGAAACGGCACGCCCCCTGATTGTCGAACTCGACATGAAGGACAAGGAGAACCAGAGCAAGACCGCGCCGAAGGAAGTGGCCCAGTACAACATGGAGCGGGCCGCGATCCTCGAGAAGATCGCCGCGGCGGTGACCGATTTGAAGGATCGCGAAGAGTGGATCAAGCAGGTGGCCGACAGCTACGGCACGGCCGCGCAGAATAACGATTCGGCCGCCCTGCCGAAGCTGACAGCCATGAAGTCCCAGTACGTGAAGGTCGCCCCGGGCTCGGCCCTGACGGCATACATCGCCTTCCGCGAAATGTCGGCCGATTACTCGATGAAGCTGACCACGACACCGCCGGCCAAGATGAACGCGCTGCAGGATGAATGGAAAGACAGCCTGAGCAAGTTCGTTTCCGACTACCCGACGGCCGAAGACACGCCGGATGCGCTGTTGCAGCTCGGCATGGTGTCGGAGTTCATCGGTAAGGAAACCGAGGCCAAGAACTGGTACAGCCACCTGGTGAAGAACTTCCCGAATAACCCGATGGCCGCCAAGGCCGAGGGGGCTAACCGCCGACTGAATGCCGAAGGTCAGCCGTTCACGCTGACTTCGTCGACGCTGGGGGACAAGACCCCGTTCGACGTGACGAAGCTCAAGGGCAGCAACGTCGTCGTTTACTACTGGGCCAGTTGGAACAGCCAGTGCGTCGGCGACTTCGCCAAGCTGAAGGCCGTGATGGCCGCGTACTCAAGTAAGGGCGTGCAACTGGTCTGCGTCAACCTCGACAATGCCGATGCCGAGGCGATGCAGTTCCTGAAGGCCAACGCACTGCCGGCCACGCACGTGCACACCCCGGGCGGCCTCGAAAGCGCCCCGGCCACGCAGTACGGCATCAACGTGCTGCCGAACCTGTTCATCGTCGATGTTGCCGGCAAGGTGACCACCCGCACCGCCCAGGTCGCCACGCTCGAAGATGAATTGAAGAAGATCGTGAAGTGATTGATCGTTGAACCGTTTAGCGGCGAGGCCAACGGCCTCGCCGTTTTCGTTTGCTGCATGGAGGCCGGCAGTAGGTCTGTTCCGCAACTGGCGTTTAATCCGGTTGCGGAGCAACCGGGCTACCATGGCGAGCGGGTTACTTCAACAGTCCCGGCGCACAGCCCACGTTGCGATTGATTCCAGCATCTCCCGATAGGGCGATTCGGGCAGTCCCTGCAACTGCCGGCGTGCCGCTTCCGCGCATGCTTCGGCCCTCGCCTGGGCCGATTCAATGCTGCCCGTCTCCCGCAACGCCCGGCAGATGGCCACGCCGTCCGGCCGACCCTGTTCGATTGAGCGCTTCAGCGCGGTTGCCTGCTCCGCCGGCAATCTGTCTAAAAGATAGATCATCGGCAGCGTCAGCTTCTTCTGCACCAGGTCGGTGCCGAGCGTCTTGCCGGCAGTCTCTTCATCACCCACCAGATCAAGAACATCGTCGGCAATCTGAAACGCCAGCCCCAACTCGCGTCCGTACTCGGCCAGCGCATGCACCGTCGCGCTATCGGCCCCGGCGAAGTAAGCTCCCAGTCGGCCGCAGACTTCGGTGAGGGCCGCGGTTTTGCCGTCGATGATCGTGAAGTAGTCGTCCTCGCTCAACTCCAGATTGCCGCGTTCGCTGGTCTGCCGAAGTTCCCCGGCACAGACGCGATTGGTCGCATCGCCGATCCATTCACAGGCCCGTGCATCGCCGACGGTACTGCTCAGATGAAACGCCTTGCTGAAGAGCAGGTCGCCCAGCAGAATGCTGATCTTGTTGCCCCAGCCCGCGTTCACCGTGCCGACATGCCGGCGCGTCTCGGCCTCGTCGAGCACATCGTCGTGCACCAGCGTGGCAGTGTGAATCATCTCGACAACCGCACCCAATGTCAGATGCGCAGGCGTCAATCGCCCACAGGCGTGGGCAATGAGCAAAAGCAGGGTCGGCCGCAGGCGCTTACCGCGATAGTGATTGAGGTGCTTGATCAGCGGGCCGAACTGAGAACGGAACGGAGCCAACGACTGCGAAAGAATCCGCTCCACCTGATCGAGATCGCCGGCAATCAATCGCTGGGGAAGCATCGCCGGTCGAACTTGGGCAGACAGTGTGGCCGTCATCGGAGTACTCCTCACGCGGTATCTTCGGGACTGTAGTTCCCGCTCTTGCCGCCGGACTTCGCTTCCAGTCGAATCCGTTCGATCGTCATGCCGCGGTCGACCGCCTTGCACATGTCGTAGATCGTCAGAGCGGCGACACTGGCAGCGGTCAACGCTTCCATTTCGACCCCGGTCCTGCCGAAGACTTTGACAGTGGCGACGATACGAAGTTGCGCATCGTCGATCCAGTCGAAGTCGACTTTCGCGCCAGTGATCGGCAGCGGATGGCACAGCGGGATCAAGTCGGGCGTCCGCTTGGCGGCCATGATGCCCGCCAGCCGGGCGACCTCGAACACGTCGCCTTTCGCCAACCGGCGATCACGGATAAGGGCCGCTGTCGCCGGTTGCATTCGCACGGTCGCGGAAGCAGATGCCTCACGGGCCGTCTCGGCCTTCAAACTGGTATCCACCATGCGGCTGGCACCCAGCTCGTCAAAGTGCGAAAGCTCGGCCATGGCCGTCTCCTGATGAACCGTTGAATAGCGGATTGGATAACAGAGAGGGGGGGCGAGTCTTTTGTAGTGTACACGCGGTATCTTCGTGGGGTACGCGTCTCGCGTGCCCATAAGCAGGGCACGCGGGACGCGTACCCCACGTTCGGAACCGAACACAAGGACAAGTGTACGCTACGGGACGACCGGCCCCGTTGGCAGTGGGGCGGGTGGCTGAGCAACGGGTGCAGTCATCGGGAACGGGCGGATCGGCACATCTTTGTCCGCTTCGAACACCCGGCCGTCGGCGAGGCGGAACTGGGCTTCGATGCGCAACTTCTTCTGGGTCGGCAGTTTGCTCCAGGCCAGCGGGACCTGATACCCGCTGCCGAGCAGCCCGCTTTTCCAGGTACGACGCAGGTCGGCACTACTGACTTCCCACATACTCAACGGCACCTTGACGCCCCCCGGCATGATCTCGCAGACGCGCACCTGCAGGCTGCCGACCGCCCGGATCGGTTGCTGGTCTTCGTCGCGAGGAATGACGACGACCAGCAGCGATTCATCGCCCGGTTGATTGTCGTTGTCGACACCGCCGGTGCCGTTGCCGATGGTGATGTCTTTGGGGATGGCCAGGGAGACGTTGGGCGGAAGCGCCTCACCGGACTGGCGGGCCATGAAGTCACGTTCCAGTGTCTGGTTGACGAGGCGTGTACGTTCGACTTCCGTCTGCGATTCACGCAGCTCACGCTCTTTGGTGCGAAGTTCGGCTTCAAGCAGATCACGTTTGGCGTTGGACCGGCAACCGCCGGCGGTTGCCAGCAGCAGAACAGCGAGCGGTAATCGGAGACCGTTCCAGTCCATGTCAGTCCTTTGACATCCCCGACCTTCGAAGGCCTCAGGTCGGGGCATTTTCAGATTTCAGCACCTGTCGCCCGGTCAGTTCGCCGGCGGTCGGATGGTCACGGGCATGCGATCGAGAACATGGTCCACGATGCCGTACTCGAGGGCCTCGCGGGCGTCCATGAACTTATCGCGGTCGGTATCCGTTTCGATCTTCTCGAGCGGATGGCCGGTATGCTTGATCAGAATCTCGTTCAGGTGCCGCTTGGTGCGGATGAACTCTTTCGCGTGAATCAGGATCTCGGTCGTCGTGCCTTCCGTGCCCGCCAGCGGCTGATGAATCATCACCCGGCAATTGGGCAGGGCATTGCGTTTGCCCTTGGTTCCGGCCGCCAGCAGCACGGCACCCATGCTGGCGCATTGGCCGATGCAGTAGGTCGAGACATCGCAGGTGATGTACTGCATCGTATCGTAGACACCCATCCCGGCGGTCACGCTGCCGCCGGGGCTGTTGATGTACAAATGGATGTCCGCCTTCGGGTCCTCGAACTGCAGGAACAGCAACTGCGCGACAATCAGGTTCGCGCTGAGATCATCGATCGGCCCTGGCAGGAAGATAATGCGGTCTTTGAGCAATCGACTGTAAATATCGAAGACGCGCTCTTCCCGGCCGCTGCGTTCGACAACATACGGGACAAGTGGCATCGGGGTTCTCCGTGGGCACCCGCCCCTCATCGAATGGGATCGGATGCGTGGTGATGGATCATGAGCTTTACCGCGCGGGCCGCCTTCCTTCGCAGGAAGGTGGAACTGGTTCGGCCGGATAATTGCGCGGTAGGGATTGCAGGGGACGGGCCGGCCGTTACTTCTTCGCCGGTTCGAGCTTTTGCAGCACGTCATCGACCAGGCCGAACGCCTTCGATTCGTGGGCATCGAAAAAGCGATCTCGCTCGGTTTCCTTCTCGATGGCCTCGATAGGCTGACCTGTATGCTTGGCCAGGATCTCGTTGAGGCGCTGGCGATCCTTCATGAACTCGTTCGCCGTGATCTCGATGTCCGAGACCTGCGCGTAGGGGACCTGCCCCCAGGGTTGGTGGACCATTACCTTCGAGTTGGGCAGCGCAAAACGTTTGCCCTTCGACCCGGCCGCGAGCACAATGGCCGCACCGCTGGCCGCCATGCCCATGCAGTAGGTGGCGATCGGGCATTCCAGAAACTGCATCGTGTCGTAGATCGCCAGCGTGGCGGTGACCGACCCGCCGGGGCAGTTGATGTACATGTGGATTTCCTGCGTACGGTTCTCGTACTGCAGAAAGAGCATCTTCTGGATGATGATGTTGGCCATGTAATCGGAAATGGCCGGATTGCCGCCCGTCTCCGGCGAACTGCCGAGGAAGATGATGCGGTTGTCAAGCAGCAAATCGCCGGTGGTCATGTTCCGCATGCGGGTGTAGTCGCGGTAGCGCTGCACCATCGGCTCGGACATGGGAGCCATCCCTTGGTACGGTAGATTCATCGGATCACCTTTCTGGTGCGAATGCGGGCGGCCGGGGGACGGACAGCACCGGCCGCGTTGCAGGGGGTACTTCCCATTCTACGCAGGCGTGGTCTCGTCGGATGTCGCGGGAGCGGCTTCCGCCGAAACCGTCGAGATGCCGTTCTCCTCATCCTCGGATTTCAGTTCAACATCCTCATACACCGCATTGTCGAGCACGACGTCAAGGGCGCGGCGTTCGAGAATCTCGGTGGCGAGCGCCTCGATCATCTCTTCTTTTTCCATGCGGGCACGCACTTTACGGCGATTCTCGCCCGTGCGGTCCGCGATCCGGTCGATCTCCTCGTCGATGTCCGATTCTTCGATCTCGATCTTTTCCAGTTCGGCAATCTTCTGCAGAACGAAGTGTTCCCGCAGGGCGACCGCCGTGCTGCCGATCGAATTCTGCTGGATCACCTGCATGCGGCCCATGATCTCGGGATCTGCCATCCCGGCACTGCGCATTTCCATCACCCGGCGCGACAACGTCTGCCGGGCCTGGCGGATCAGCAGATCGTTTGGCAGTTCCCACTTGGCCGTGTCGACAAGCTGTTCCAGAATCTGCCGGCGGAACGATTGCCGCTGGGCGTACTCGAGCCGGCGGGCCATCATCGCGGCGATCAGCTCCTGGAACTGATCTTCATTGCGAACGCCGAACTCGCGAAGCAGTTCCGGCGTCAGTTCAGGCAGCTTCATCACCTTGATCGACTTGACCTTGAACTTGGCGGTGATCGTCTTGCCCTTGTGAGCTTCAACGGCGTTCTCGGCCAGTTTAATCATGACCGAGCGCTCATCGCCGACCTTCGCTCCCGCCAGTTCCTTGCCGAAATTCTCAGCCAGGCCGTCGGTCAGCGCCAGGGTATCCTCTACCTTCATGCGAGCGTCGTTGACCGTATTCAGATCCTTTTCTCCGTCGTTGATCACGACATCGGCTTCGATGTAGTCGTCGATCGCGACTTCCGGGCTGTCACCCGGTTTGATGATCAGTTCGCCGGCGGGCTCCAATAGCCGACGCTGTTCCTTGGCGATGTCGTCCGCGGTGAACGTCTTGGTGGGTCGCCGCAGCTTGATGCCCTTATAATCGGGCAGGTCAAACTCGGGGCGGACTTCGACATCGAACTCATAGACGAACGGTGAATCATCGTTCGGAATTTCGAGCTTGGACGGGTCGAGATCGGGCGGCGAAAGCGGGGAAATCTTGTGATCGGTCGCCAGCTGTTCGAGGCTGGCCATCAGCACTTCGTTGCGAACCTGCTCTTCGACGCTGCTGCGGAAGCGGCGTTCGATCACCTTGCGAGGGGCCTTGCCGGGACGGAAGCCGTTGATCGGCGACTGCTCGGCCCGGACCAGCTCGGTGAACTTTTCGTTGAACCGCTGATCGATCGCTTTGCGGGCGACGGTCACCTTGATGTGCTTGCGGCAGGGACCGGCATCGTTGATTTCGACGCTTTGTTCGAGCTTCTCGGTGGCGTTTTCGGGCGGCAACTCGGCGACTGCGGTGTCAGCGTCCGGTGTCATTTCGTCGGCCATCGTCGTTCCCCATTCAAACAAGAAAAGCCGGGAAGCACGGCCCCGGGACAAGCCCCGAACGACCCCGACTTCTCGGCCTGCAATGACCCAGTCAAGAGCGGGTGATGGGATTTGAACCCACGACAACCTCGTTGGCAACGAGGTACTCTACCACTGAGTTACACCCGCGTGTTTTCCGCGTCCAAGTACAGTATAGGGAGGGGGCGGGGGAATCAAGAGGTTCGGGGGAAAAGCGAGAAGGTTGGTGAATACGGAACGTAAAGACGCTCTTCATCGACAACTTCGCTGCTGCCTGCAGGCCTCCTACGAGATGACTGCTTCGGATCGTGAAGCCTATGATTGAATCGAAAAATGACCGCTTGCCGATGCACGATTTCGTTTCCGCTAAGCGTAGAAATGGTGTACCATTCCAAAAAAGGTTGAGAGACTACTCCAATGGCACACAACATTCAGACATTCGACAGTTTCACGGTAAACCCCGCTCCGCATCTGGAGCGATTGCGGGCCACGAGACAACCACTGTTTTTGTCGGTTGATCAAGGCGATGAAGTAGTTGTCCTTGACGCCGATACATATCGGCAGACTCGCTTGCGGTCAGAGCAGATGGAAGAACTGCTTGCAACACGAGAAGCCGTCGATGATGCGATCGCCGGCCGCAATTGCCGGTCTGGGGAACAGTTCTGGGCCGAATTTGATGCGAAAATGACGAACACGCCGGGAACCGACGGGTGACTTCACCATGATTCGCACTTACAGGTTTCAACGACGTGCTGAAATCGACATACAGAAAGCCTTCCTTTGGTACCGGGAACAATCGCTGGCCGCGGCCCGCAAGTGGCAGCAAACCATCAAGGCAGCGGTTGAATCGCCGCGAACGACTGCTGATCGCCATCCTCTTGCTGCTGAGTCCACATTGCTAAATGTCGACATACAAGAACTTGCGGTAGGCAAGGGTAATTCGACGTATCGCATCTTGTATGTGAAGAATGATGTACTTGTGACTGTTATCCGCTTGCTCCATGCTTCACGAGACGAACTAACTGAGTTTGACCTCGAGTTGCCGTGAACCGGAACCGGGTCTCCAAGAGGCTTTCATGCTCAAGAAGCAAGCGTTCACTCTGTTCGCCCTGGTCGCGGGTAGCCTGTCTGCTTCTGCGGCAACGCCCTCCTTCCGCAACGACGTCATGGCCGTCCTCTCGCGCGCCGGCTGCAACCAGGGCGCGTGCCACGGCAACCTCAACGGGAAGGGCGGGTTCAAGTTGTCGCTGCGCGGGGAAGACCTGGTCTTTGACCGCTGGTCATTGACTCGCGAAAGCCTGGGTCGGCGTGTTGTGCGGAACAACCCGGAAGAAAGTTTGCTCCTGCGCAAGGCCTCCGGAGGCATGGCTCACGAGGGCGGACCGCGGTTCGGGCTCGATTCTCCCGAGTATCGCATCGTGCGCGACTGGATCGCGGCCGGGTGCCCCGATGACCCCGCACGGCTGCCGACCATCACTAAACTCGAAGTCACACCGTCACGGCAGATCCTCATCGAACCGGCCGACCGTGTACGCATCGGTGTGACGGGGCGGTTTTCGGACGGCACGTCCAGGGATCTTTCCACGCTGGTGGTCTTCGAGACGACTGCCGTCGGTATCGCATCGATCTCCTCCGATGGGTTGGTCACGCGTGATCAGTTCGGCGAACTGGTTGTCCTTGTCCGCTATCTCGACAAGCAGGTCCCGGTGCCGATCGCGTTCGTGCCGGCCCGCGACTCGTTCAAGCCCACTGCGATTCCGCCGGACAACGCCATCGACCGACTGTTGTTCGCGCAGATGAACGACGTGCGGTTAACTCCGTCGCCCATGGCAGGGGACAGTGTGTTCATCCGCCGGGCGTATCTCGATGCGTTGGGCATCCTGCCACCGCCGGAGAAGACGAGAGCGTTCCTCGCCGACGCTGCGCCCGATAAGCGCGCAAAACTGATCAGCCACCTGCTGAATCGCCCCGAGTTTGCGGATTACTGGGCACAGAAATGGTCCGACCTGTTGCGCAATGAAGAAAAGTCGCTGGACCGCAAGGGGGTGCGCGTCTTCTACCAGTGGCTGCGCGACGCCATCGCGGTCGACATGCCGCTCAACGAGTTCGCGCGGGAAGTCATCGCCGGGCGCGGCAGCACCTACCAGAACCCGCCCGCCAACTTCTACCGTGCCATCCGCGAACCGTACGGCCGGGCCGAGGCGGTGGCTCAGGTATTCCTGGGCACCCGCATCCAGTGCGCAAAGTGCCACAACCATCCGTTCGACCGCTGGACGCAGAACGACTACCACGACTTCGCCGCCCTGTTCAGCACAATCGACTACCGCATTGTCGACAACAACCGCGCGGACAAGTTAGACAAGCACGAATTCGACGGCGAACAGATCGTACTGGTCACCCGCGACAGCAGCCTGAAGCACCCGCGTACCGGTGAACCGTTGCTGCCGCGCGTGCTGGGCGGCAAGTTGCCCTATTCCCAAAACAGCGACCGCCTGCAACTGCTCGCCAACTGGGTAGCTGATCGCGACAACCCCTTCTTCGCCCGGGCCCAGGCGAACCGTGTCTGGTACCACCTCATGGGGCGTGGCCTCGTCGAACCAATCGATGACTTCCGCATCACCAATCCGGCCGTCAGTGCCGAACTGCTCGATCATCTGGCCGGACGCTTCGCCGCGAGCGGGTTCAGCCTGAAAGCGCTGGTGCGCGAGATCATGTCGTCACGGGTGTATCAACTGTCGTCCGAAGACAGCATTACCAATCACGATGACGGGACGCACTTTTCGAAGGCACTGATCCAGCCACTCGAAGCGGAACAACTGCTCGACGCGGTCAGCAGCGTGCTCGGCCGCCCGGTGAAGTTCAACGGTTACCCGAAGGGTTACCGCTCGGGCCAGATTGCCGCGGTCGAACAAAGCCGGCGCGGCGAGAAGCGGGCCGACATGGGCGAGAAGTTCCTGAAAGTCTTCGGCAAGCCCGACCGCCTGCTGACATGCGAATGCGAACGCAGCGACGACACGGGAGTGCTGCAATCGTTCCAACTGCTCACCGGCGAACTGCTGCACTCGCTGCTCGACGCCCCGGACAACCGCATCGGCAAGTCACTCGACAAGAGCAACGCGGAGATCGTCGAAACGTTCTACCTCGCCGCCCTGAGTCGCCCGCCGACCGCCATGGAACAGGAAAAGCTGGCCGAGTTCATCACCCGTTCCGGCAACCGCCGGGAAGCGATTGAAGACATCGTCTGGGGGCTGGTAAACTCGAAGGAGTTCCTGCTGCGGCGGTGACCCGAGAAATGAAGGAAGCCATGAAACTGGAATTGACCGCAATCTTCGAGCCACAGGACGACGGCTGGATCGTCGCGTCTCTGGCCGAGATTCCCGAAGTATTGACTCAGGGAAAGACCATTGAAGAGGCGAAACGGAACCTGGCGGATGCGTTGAGCCAATCGTTCCGCACGCAGCGCGATCTCTCGCGACCCATGTCGCAAACGATTCGCACGATCGAGCAATTTTCAGTTGAGGTGATCGGCCTATGATGCAGCGATACTTTCCCCACCGCCGCCATCTCCTCCAAATCGGCTCCGCCGGCGTGCTGGGCCTGTCGCTCCCCGAATTGCTGCGCGCGTCTGGTTCAAAACGCCGTGCGAAGTCGGTCATCTTTCTGCATCAATTCGGCGGGCCTTCGCAGTACGAAACGTTCGACATGAAGCCCGATGCCCCGGCCGAAGTTCGCGGGACGTTCAAGCCGATTCAGTCGACACTGCCGGGCGTGCCGGTCTGCGAGAAGCTGCCGCGCACGGCGAAGATCATGGACAAGGTCACCGTGATCCGCAGCGTGCAGCACACGATGAAGAACCACAACTCGGCCGGGTACTACAGCCTTGCAGGGTTTGCGCCGCCGACCGACGACCAGCGCCTGCGCGACTCGCTGGAACTGTTCCCCGCTTATGGCTCCGTTGTCGATAAATTCGCCCCTGCCGAGCGCGGCATCCCGACCTTTGTCTCCTATCCGCATGTCATCCGCGATGGCTCGATCACACCGGGCCAGCATGCGAGCTTCCTGGGCAAGGCGCACAACCCGCTGTTCATCCACCAGGATCCGAACGCGGCCGACTTCAAGCTGCCGGAACTGTCGCTGCCTGCTCAACTCAGTCTCGATCGGCTGGAAAACCGCAAGGAAGTGCTGAAGCTGATCGACAGCCAAAGCGATCTGATCGAAAAGTCCGCGGTTGCTCATGGCATCGACGAGTCGTACCAGAAAGCGGTGGCGATGCTGTCGTCACCCGAATTCAAGCGGGCCTTCGACCTGTCGCAAGAGAAGAAGGAAACGCGCGACAAATACGGCCGCACGACCTACGGCCAGGGCTGTCTGCTCGCCCGGCGACTGGTGCAGGCGGGCGTGCGTTTTGTCACGGTCTACCTGTCCGCGTCGATCGGCGGCGACGAAGGCGGCTGGGACACGCATGGCTTCAACGACAAGCCGATGGACCCGGTCCTGAAGAACTACCTGCTGCCGATCACCGACCAGACGCTCCCCACCCTGCTGGAAGATCTCGAAGATCGTGGAATGCTCGATGACACGCTGGTGTTGTGGATGGGCGAGTTCGGCCGTACGCCGCGCATCAACAAGCTGGCCGGGCGCGACCACTGGCCGCAATGCTACTCGCTGCTGATGGCCGGCGGCGGCATCAAGCGCGGCTACGTCCACGGAGCCAGTGACCGCATCGGTGCCTACCCCGACCAGGGCCTGTGCCGGCCGGAAGACATCTCGGCGACGATGTACCATCTGCTGGGCATCAACCCGGAAACGGAGATCCGCGACAAGCTGGGCCGGCCGTTCCCGATCTCGAAGGGGGACGTGATCAAGGAAGTGATTGCGTGAGTGATCCAACCTCGTGGAAGCCGAAGACGTGAAAGCTGCATGGAAGGATGAGATATTCGGTCGAACGAACAGTTCCGTCGCTAATGGGGTTGTGAATCGATCCAAGACGTTGCCGCGCAAAGTCGCAAAGAAATACGTCAAACAACGGCTATCTGTTGATGTCCTTTGCGCCTTGGCGGCCTTGCGCGCGATTTATTCATTCTCCCATACGGATCCGACTTGGACAGAAAACTCTGGC
>JBBQII010000034.1:0-13156 GCA_038324795.1 Gemmatales bacterium | reverse complement strand
CGATCGCTTCGTCGAGGTTGGCGGCATCCACCAGGTAGTAGCCGCCCAGTTGTTCGGTCGTCTCGGCGAAGGGGCCATCGGTCGTCAGGCGGTGGCCATCGCGGACACGCACCGTTGTCGCTGTCGATACCGGGTGCAACGGCGACGCCGCCAGGTACTTACCTTGCTTTGCCAGGTCGTGACACAGCGCGACCGACTCGGCCACGCAGGCTTCGCGTTCGCCGCCGACGTACGCATCTTCGGCGGTGTACACAAGCATCATGTATTTCATGGTCAATCTCGTTCGTTAAGTTCACGCAATCGTTTTCGCAGGAACCGCCGTTCCGGTTCCTGCTGAGCCAGTTCCAACGCACGTTCATACGCTACAATCGCCTGTGGCTTCCTCTCCATCCGCCGTTGCAGATCAGCCCGGGCAGCATGCAGCAGGTGGTACCCCGCCAGATCGCCGCGAGTCAGGATCGCATCGATCAGATTCAATCCCGCGTCAGGGCCGTCGCGCATGGCAACCGCCACGGCCCGGTTCAGTTCGACAACCGGCGACGGAGCGATCGCTTGCAGTGAATCGTAAAGCCTGACTATCTGCCCCCAGTCTGTCGCGGCACTGGTGGCTGCTTCGGCATGCGTCGCTGATATCGCTGCCTGCAGGGCATACACGCTGACAGTTCCCGACTTCATCGATCGCTGAATCCACTGCCGGCCTTCTTCGATCAGCGCCCGGCTCCAACGCGAACGATCCTGATCTTCCAGCAGAATGATGTCGCCTTCCGGTGTCGTTCGTGCCGTGCGCCGCGATTCATGCAGCAGCATGAGCGCGAGCAAGCCCATGATTTCCGGGCCGGTCTGCAGCGTGACGAGCAACCGGGCCAGGCGGATGGCTTCCGCCGACAGATCAGCCCGTGTCAGCGTGTCGCCCGACGAGGCGGAGTAGCCTTCGTTGAAGACGAGGTATACCACCGCCAGCACCGATGCCACGCGTTCCGGCAAATCCGCGGGCGACGGTACTTCATACGGAATTCCCGCATCGCGGATCTTCGCCTTGGCGCGCACGATACGCTGGGCGATGGTCGTCGGCGTCGTCAGGAACGCCGCGGCAATCTGCTCGGTCGTCAGGCCGCAGACTTCACGCAGCGTCATCGCTACCCGGGCTTCCGGCGACAGCGCGGGATGGCAGCAGGTGAACACCAGCCGCAGGCGGTCATCCTCAATGTCGTGCGCTGCCCGTTCCGCATTGATGCTCGACAAGACATCGACCCGGCGTACAACCGCGTCCTGCATCCGCTCGGATTGAGAGCGCCGGCGGATGGCGTCGATCGCCTTGAATCGCGCGGTCGACACCAGCCAGGCCCGCGGACTGGCGGGCTTGCCATACTGCTGCCACTGCTCCAGCGCGGCCGCGAACGCTTCGTGCATCGCCTCTTCGGCCTGGTCAAAATCGCCCAGCAGTCGGACGAGCGTCGAGAAGACCCGCCGGGACTCGCGCACATACAACTCGTTGATGAATTCGCGCATGCCGGTCATTTTACTACAGTTTCAGGTTAGCCGCGACACGCAGCGGAGCGCGCCGCGGCAAGCAAGCTCACCCGTTGGCGGGATGCTGCGCGAACGCTTCCACCATGGCGGCATGAATCTCCTGCGGCGTCAGGTCTTTTTGATGCGTGGCGAGCGACCAGTTATGTCCGAACGGGTCAGTCACCATGCCGTAACGATCACCCCAGAACATGTCGGTGGCCGGCATCGTGACGCTCGCACCGGCATCCGCGGCACGCTTGATCGCCGCATCGCAGTCGGGCACGAATTGATGAATCGTCACCGGCGATCCCTTGAGTGCCAGCGGCGACGACGACTTGCCGCCGCAGAACTCGGGAAAGTCATCGACAAGCATCAGGATGCTGTCGCCGATCTTCATTGAAGCGTGTATGAGCCGCTTTCCGTCCGGTGCGGGCAGGCGGAACGTCTCGACCGCGCCGAACGCCTTCGCGTAAAATGCCATCGCCTCGGTGCAGGGGCTGCACACCAAGTGCGGAATCAGATGCCCATGCCCCGCCGGGGTCGATTTTACTGAAGTGCTCATGACCATTCTCCGTGTTTCACCAGACCTTGGCGGTCGTGGCTTGTGATTGAGGATCCTGAAATCATTCGTTCCTTCACTCGCCCGCCTGTTTCAGTCCAGCGATGTCGAGTTTGACCATCGTCATCATCGCCGCCATCACGCGTTGCGACTTCTTCGAATCGCTGACCAGTTCCGACAGCACCGCCGGCACGATCTGCCATGACAGGCCGAACTTGTCCTTGAGCCAGCCGCATTGCACCGCGGCCCCGCCATCGGCCGTGAGTTTCTCCCAGTAGTGGTCAATCTCCTGCTGCGTTTCGCAACTGACCGAGAACGAGACCGCCTCGGTGAACTTGAAGTGCGGCCCGCCGTTCAAGCCGATGAACTGCAGACCGTCAAGCGTGAACTCGACCGTCATCGTGCTGCCGGCCGGGCCGGGGCCGGCGTCGGTATACCGGGCTACCTTGCCGACGTTCGAGTTGGGAAACATCGACACATAGAAATCGGCCGCAGCTTCCGCATCGGTGTCGAACCAGAAGAACGGCGTGATCTTCTGAAGGGCCATGATTCGCTCCGTAAGTGACTGTCTTCCGCTATAGTCGAACGGCGCTGCCGGGAATCGACAAAGCGAACGGAAAAGAACGAAACTGAGAATTCTTCGCCCGACTGTCGATTCGGGCGAGTGCCAATCGACAAGATGGCGGAATGCGATTCCGGAGATCACTGACACTTGAGGAGGAATGAACATGCTGCGTCAATTCATCGCGTGCGGACTGGTGCTGGCGGTCTCCCTGACAGCCCGGGCGGACGACAAGCCGGTCGCCGGGCCGACGAACGCGGGCTTTGAGAAACTGAAGAAGCTGGAAGGCACATGGATGGTGGCGGACAAGAACGGTAAGGCGACCGACGAAGTCGCTTCGATCGTCAAAGTGACCGCCGGCGGCAGCGCCATTCAGGAAACACAGTTCCCAGGCCAGCCGCACGAAATGCTGTCAGTCTACACGGTTGACGGGAATGACCTGACCATGACCCACTACTGCGTGCTGGGCAATCAGCCGCGGATGAAGGCCGACCCGAAATCGCCGAAAGATCAGATCGTGTGGCAGTTCACTGGCGGCGGCAACCTTGATGTGAAGAAAGACAAGCACATGCACGAAGCCATCGTGACCTTCATCGACGATGATCACATCGGCATCGAAGGCACCGGCTGGGAGAACGGTGCCCCCGCAAAGGAAATGTGCTGCGGCATGAAGCTGGTGCGGAAGAAGTAACGCGGAAAGAGCCTCGCGCGCAGTAAGCGGATCGCCACCGCTTACTGCGTGCGAGGCTCTTTCGTCACGCGCCCCAGACCTTCGGGTTTGGATCGCCTTCGTTGAGGGTCGGTCGTTCGGGCCGGCCCTTGTACTTGTACACCAGGCCCATGTGATCAACGCCCAGCAGGTGCAGGACGGTTGCATGCAGGTCATGCACGTGCATGCGGTCTTCGATCGCGTGCAGGCCTAATTCATCGGTCTTGCCGATGGTCTGGCCACCCTTCACACCGCCGCCGGCCATCCACATCGAGAAGCCCGGGGCATTGTGGTCCCGGCCGTCGCCCTTCTCGCTCATCGGCGTACGGCCGAACTCGCCGCCCCAGATGACCAGCGTGCTGTCGAGCAGGCCGCGCTGTTTCAAGTCCTTCAGCAACCCCGCGACCGGCAAGTCCATCGACTGGCAGAGCTTGCTGTGGTTCTGCTCGAGGTTGCTGTGTGCATCCCACTTGCTGCCAGCCCCGTGATAGATCTGTACGAAGCGTACGCCGCGTTCCACGAACCGCCGGGCCAGCAGGCACAACCGGCCCATCGTCGCGGTTTCCTTCTGATCGATGCCGTACAGTCGCTGCGTGTTCTGCGTTTCGCTTGCCAGATCAACCGCGTGAGGCGCTTCGGCCTGCATGCGGAACGCCAGTTCGTAGCTGGCGATGCGAGCGTCAAGTTCCGACTGCTCGGGGTGCGATTTAGCGTACTGTTCGTTCAACTTCTTCAAGTAGTCGAGCTTGCCGCGCTGCTGCACCTCGGCAATGCCATCAGGCGTGTTCAGGTTGGGGATCGGCTCGTTGCCGCCCTGGATGCGGATGCCCTGATAAACGGCCGGCATGAACCCGGCCGACCAGTTCCGCGGGCCGTTGACCACCTGCGACTGACTGTCCTGCATCACCAGGAACGCGGGCAAGCTGGAGTTCTCCGTGCCCAGACCATACGAGGTCCACGCGCCGAGCGACGGTCGGCCGCCCAGGATCGAGCCGGTATTCATCTGGCAGACGCCGGCCGAGTGGTTGATGCCGTCGGCCACACAGGAACGGATGACGCACAGGTCATCCGCATGTTTCGCGGTGTGCGGAAGCCATTCGCTGAACCACATGCCGCTCTGCCCGTGCTGCGACCACTTGCGGGGACAGGCCAGCAGCGGGGCTCCCGCCTCGCCCATTGAGGTGATCACCTTGCCGAACGACGCGGGCAACGGCTTGCCGGCCAGCTTGTTGAGCAGCGGCTTCGGGTCGAGCAAGTCAAGCTGACTGGGTCCGCCTTCCATGAACAGGAAGATGACCGACTTGGCCCTGGCCGGCAACGGCGACTTCTTCGCCGCAAGCGGGTTGGCCGCAGCGGTCTGTGCCAGCAGCGAGTTCAACGCCAGCGCCCCGAACCCGCCACCCGCGGTGGCGAGCCAGTCGCGGCGCGAGAAGACCGGGGTGGTGCGGTGGCATCGGGGATCGCGGGTATTCATAAATGGCACCTATACATCCTTCGGATGAACTATGATCGGTCCAGGCCCGAAGGGAGTCAATCGCACAAAGTGCTGAATGTTGAAAGTCAGCAGGTGGCTGATACCCGCGAGAGCACAGATCACGAAAAGTCTGGCATCGTGGACCTGTTTCCCGATCACTCCGGCAGTCATCACAAGATGCTTCCAAGCTGGATAAATGGCAGGCGTTTCTGGAACGATCTGCATTAGCCTCTCGAACTCTGCCGCTTTCGTCTCTGTTTCCGGGATGGTCAATCCCAGTCCATTTACAGCACGTGGCCTTGTGGCCACGTTGCGAAACTCTACCAAGTTCTGGGGCGCGAGGTGAAACTGAGCACCCGCGCGATGAAGTTGCGCCATCGCGCTCAAAGCCATCGCATGATGTTGGTCATTGATGTTGGCGAGTCGGCCCAGCACGCTGGTGTCAAAAAAGTAACCTGTCACTCGTACAACCCTTCGCTGCTCAGGTGCTCATCGGTCAACCCGGGTCCACAATCGCCCGCAATTGCCGCAAGACGCCGCTCCCATTCATCTCGCGGAACGAACGGCGCGGGCCGTTTGTAAATCTCGCGGACCGCCGCGACGACGATTTCTGTTGCGGACTTGTTCTGAATTGCCGCTTGCTGGCTGATTACTTGTTCCAGCTCGCTGTCGATCTCGATTATCATGAGCTACCTTTCTTGCGGTGGAGTGCCTCGCCAACGCGCCCGCCCCAGGCAACGTATCGTCACAACGACGACCTCTTCGGCCAACTTGCCGATCTGCGCCGCCTCTTCCTGGAGAGTCGCTTCCAGCTGACCGTTGATTTCGATAATCATTGATCAATCTCCGCACTATCGAGATGCGAATTCACTGTGAACAGTTGGCTCGAACATAAGTAAGGATGTCGTTTCTCACTCCACATACAGAAACTCGCTCGCGTTCAGCAGTACGTGGCACAGGTCGATCCATGCCGATTTGTTGACGCCGGCCGGGGTGGCGTTCACGCGGACTTCGGTGGTGCTGATGTCCAGGCCGTGTCCCGATGCGTCGCGGAAGACGTTCGGCTTGGCTTCGAACTGCCAGTAGCCGATTGTGCTCTTGATCACCCCTTCATGCGTGAACAGCAACTTGTCCACGCCCAGCGCCTGATCCGACAGGCGGACATCGTCCAGCATGCCGTCAAAAGTCCCGGCCTTGCCGCGGCTGCCCAGCGTCAGCGGTTGCGTGTTCGCCATGCCGCCGACGATCGCATGTTCCAGCTTGGCCGTCAGCAATGGCTCATCGTCGTTCGACAGATCCTTCAGATAGAACATCACTTCGCCCGGTGTCTTGCCGGCGAGCTTCACTGACGCAGCCAGGTAATACGGCTTGTTCATCTGCACGTGCAGATCGGCGAACAGGGCCTCTTCGACGACTGTCCCGTCGGCCTTCTTGCCGAACAGTTGCATCACGACCGTTTGCGGCTTGCGGCGGGACTTCTTGCCGGTGATGCCGAAGGCCCAACCCGGGGCTTTGCCGTCGCCAGGACCCTTGGCGGCGATCGTGCGGACCGCACCCGTCTCGGCCACCGAGCGCGGGTAGACGTAGGCTTCGATCGTGAAGTCCTTGTCCGGTAGCATATCGCCGTGCGGGATCTGGAACGCGGCCGCGTCGAGCTTCATCTCGGCCGCTTGGCCGTCGCGGTACGGGATCTTGCCCGGCACGAACGAGGCGGCGGCCGACGCGGTTTTCACCGGGTCGATGCGGTTCGCCTGACGCTTCAGGAACTCGCGCGCGGTGGACAGTTCATCGCTCGTCGGTTCCCGACCGAACGCAAGCGAGTACAGAAGTGCGATCCGCCTGGCCTCATCCGGTTCCGCTTTCTCGACGCGCTGGGCCAGCGATGTCGCACGCCGCAGCATCATCGAGCTGTTGATCAGCAGCAGCGACTGCACCGGCGTCGTTGTCGTATCGCGTGATGCCGTACTGTTGAAGCCGAACGGGGCATCAAAAACATCGAGGAGGGCGTCGCGGTTGTTCCGCAACACTTTGGCGTAGACCGATCGCCGTGGATCGGTGGCCGCGGCCGCGGGGCCGCCGGCCTTAAGATCGAGTTCGCCGGTCACGCTGAAGACCGCATCGCGGATCTGTTCGGCATCGAGCCGACGGACGTTGCCCCGCCACAGCAGGCGGTTCTCCGGGTCGATCAGCTGCTGTTTCGCGCTGAGCGTTTTCTCAGGTGTCGCCGTCTGGCGATAGGTTGCCGAGGTGACGATCAGGCGGTGCAGTTTCTTCATGCTCCAGCCTTCGTCCACGAAGCGAGTGGCCAGGTAATCGAGCAGTTCCGGATGCGTGGGCGGCTCGCCGAGATGGCCAAAGTCGCTGGCATTGATGGCCAGACCTTTGCCGAAATGCTGCTGCCAGACGCGGTTGACCATCACACGTGCCGTCAGCGGATTGGCCGGGTTGGTCAGCCAGTTCGCCAGGGCCGTGCGCCGACCGGATGAGTTCGGCAGATCGGGGATTGCAGCGGGACCTTCATGCAGAATCGTCGGGAACCCCGGGGCGATCGGGTCGTTCGGCCGTTTCGGGATGGTGACGTCGGGCGCCTTCTTCCCAACGTCGCTGGCGGCGAACGCCAGCGGCAACGGCGGCGGCTTGATCGCATCGAACGCCGCCAACTCGCGTTTAATCGCCAGTGCGCGTTCCTTGTCCGCGGGGCTCAGCGTGCGTTCGAGCCGATCGTATTCGTAGTAGACCTGTCGATAGGCCAACTCGGCCAACTGGTGTTCCAGCGGTTCCCGCTCGCTCGCCGGCTTGCGGATCATCGCCTGGATGTCGTCGGGAAATTTCTTGATCGCGTTGTCGGCTGCTTTCTTGCGGTACGGGGCCTCGATTTCGTTCAATTCGTTTCGCAGGGTGGCCGTTTTTGTTTCCCACTCTTTCATGCGCAGGGCGTGGTCGGCTTTATCTTTCGCCGTCGCGGCAAACTGGTCGTCGCGAGGCAGCATGTTGGCGAAGAATGCCTGCAGGCGGAAGTAGTCCTTCTGCAGCAGGGGGTCGAACTTGTGGTCGTGGCAGCGGGCGCACTGCAGTCCCAGGCCCATGAACACATCGCTGGTGGTATCGGTGATGTCGTTGAGGACAACAGACCACTGCCCGCGCACGTCGCGGCTGTTGTACTCATAGATCCAGTGCCGCAGGTAACCCGTGGCCACCCGTGCGTCGGGGTCGTCGGGGTACATCTCATCCCCGGCCAGTTGTTCGTTCACGAAGCGGTCGTACGGTTTGTCCGTATTGAAGGCGCGGATCACGTAGTCGCGATAGCGATAAGCTGCCGGCCGAAAGTCATCAATGCGGTAACCATCCGAATCGGCATAGCGAACCAGGTCAAGCCAGTGCCGGGCCCAGCGTTCCCCGTAGCGGGGGCTGTCGAGAAGGCGGGTCACAAGCCGATCGTAAGCCGCGTCAAGATCTGCTTCGCTGTCCTTCAGGAACGCTTCCACCTCGGAAGGGGTCGGCGGCAGGCCGACCAGGTCGAACGACAGTCGTCGGATCAGCACGGTACGATTCGCTTCGGGCGTCGGCAACAGCCCGGCATCTTTCTGCTTCGCGGCAATGAAGCGGTCAATCTCGTTGCGGGCCCAGCCATCGCCGGCTGCCGGGGCGGCTACTTTCCTGACGGGCCGGAATGACCACCACTGGCGATCCTCATCGGTGATCTTCCCTGGGCGGCGGCGGTTGCCGGCACCCTCGGCCACAGGCCACGGGGCGCCCTCCTTGACCCAGTCACTAAGAATGGCGATCTGCGCTTCCGTCAGTTTCGCCTTGGGCGGCATCACCAGTTCGCTGTTCGTCTGCCGCACCGCTTCGATCAACAGGCTCTTGTCGGGCTGGCCGACGATGATGGCCGGGCCGGTGTCGCCGCCTTCGAGAAGACTGGCGAGCGAATCGACGAGCAACCCCCCTTTGTTCTTCTTCGCTTCGGTACTGTGGCAGGCGTAACAGTTCTCGGCCAGGATCGGGCGCACCTTCTTCTCGAAGTGCTCGATCCGCGCGGCCGCTGGCTCGGCACGAACAGCCATCGGCAACGTGAACAAGAGAACCGTCAGCAGGGGGATGCGACTCGGCATGGATGCGCGTATCCCGGCAAGGGGTGGAAGCGGCATGGACGAAGGGGGGTCACCGGACGCTTCGATTATACCCGAACGCCAGTCGGATGCAACTGCCGGGTGATGGTAGTCCGGTTGCTCCGCAACCGGATTTTATAGTAACGACCGATGGGTACTGGTCGGCGTCACGTCGCCGAACCGGTTGCGGAGCAACCGGGCTTTCATGCTTCTACTCGCGGTAATACGTAATCATCGCCACGCCCAGCACCAACAGGCAAACGCCCGTTAGGCGGCCGGTGGACAGGGGACGCAGTGCGGCACCCAGCAGGCCAAAGTGATCGATGATCACGGAAGTGACGATCTGTCCGGCGATCACAAGTGCCAGCGTCAGTGATACGCCCAGCCGGGGCGAAACCACGACGCTGCACCAGAGATAAAAGACGCCGACAAAGCCGCCCAGCCAGGCCCACCAGGGCGATTGCCGCATCTCGGCTACTGACGGAACCGGATAGCGGGCAACCACGCAGTAGAGGAGCGCAGCTGCGGAACCGATCGCCATCGAGAACAGCGTGGCGATCATCGGCATTCCGACAAAGCGACGCAGTTGAGTGTTGACGACCACTTGAAACGCCATCGCCGAGCCGGCCGTCAATGCCAGGACGAAGAAACTGGCGCTGTTCACTGCAGGCGATCCATGTTGGACGGCTGACTGCTCGTCGCGGCCGGAATCGTGGGCCGGGGCGACACGGGAAAGGCGGGCTGGCGACCGTTCGGCGGTTCCACCGGCAGCGTCGGCGGCGGCAGTGCTTGCCCTTCTTTGCGCAGAATTTCCGCCTGGATGCGCAGTTCGTCGAGGTTCGGCCGCGGCATCGGCATCATGTCGAAATGCAATCGCTGAATGTCGGACACCTTGAACGGGTAGACGTTCTCCGCCACGAAGTCGATCGGCGGGAACTGGTACCACGGGGCCTTGATGTTCTCTTCCTTCACCAGAGTCTGATAGCCATCCAGTTCGAGCATGAACTGATACTTACCGTAATAGGTGAACGGCAGGTCACAAGGCGTGAAGCCGATCGCGCGATTGTTGACGTAGACCTTCGCTCCCGGCGGCGTCGATTCAATGACGAAACGCCGTTGCACGCAGCCGGTGTGTGCCAGCAACGCGAAAGCAACCACTACGATCGGTAAACGTCGGTTCAGCATGACGGCCCCCTGCCAGCCCGCATGAGCGCGTACGGGAAGCATCCGTTTTCCCGCTCATACCCGCATTGCCCGTTTCGAGCAACAGCAATTCGTCGGGTTTGCCGCGACGCGCAGATGCGCGGCGCAGCTCCACGTAATGTGGGAACTTCACCCGATGAGTTCGGATTGACCCGCGGAAAGGGATTGGTTAGAACCCGCTGCTCAGACAAAGGAGGGTCGGGCGGACGCGGTCCGTTCGCTCTTCGCCGGTCGATGGACGGAACCCGTCGATCCGGGTCGATCCCTCAGGGAACGAGGAGAAGAGAACGGTGAAGAAATTCGTACTCAGCCTGACGGCCATCGCGGCCTTCAGCATTCTGGCCAGCGATGTTCGCGGCCAGGCCCCGGCCGCCCCCGCTGCCCAACCGCAGCGCCCGCGCATTGCCCTCGTCAACATCGCCAAGGTGCTGCGCGAGTATCAGAAGGCCAATGCCGACGGCCAGAACATTACCAAGAAGCGCCAGGAATACATCGACAAGGTCCGCCCCTATCAGGAAAAGATGGCTTCCCTGAACCGGCAGCTGCAGATCCAGCAGAACCCGACCGAAAAGGAAAAGCTGCAGAAGGAAGCCCTGGCCATGAACCGGGCTGTCGAAGATCTGAACGGCGAAGCGCAGCGCGTGCTGATGGAACTGACCGATAACACGGTCGTTGAGGTCTATCAGAACATCAAGTCGGTCATCAACGACATTGCAGTCACCAACAATCTCGATCTGGTGATGTGCTACCCGGACGGCAACGGCCCGGAAGACGAAAAGAAGCCGGTCCTCGCGCAGATGAAGCTGCAGACCCCGGCACTGACGCCGTTCTACCATCGCGGGATGGACATCACGGAAGTCGTCGTCCTGACGCTGAACAAGCGGCACCCGGCCCCGCCGGTCGCCAGCACGCCGGCCCCGATGGGCGGCAACGTCACCCCGGTCGGCGGCAAGTAGTAAGTCGAAACGCCTCAATGATCGCTGACGGGCCGGGGCCCGAAGGGGGGCGGAGGGGAAACCCCACCCGAAAGCCGGCGGGGCGCCGAACGCACACCAAAAAAAAACCAACCCAGGACGGAGGGAGGGGGTTTGCAACCGCGCCCCTACGGTCGCGGCTCGTCAGAGCGAACACTCAAAGGAACCCAACCGTGATCGAGATCGGTAGTCGTTCGCAGCGAACTCTGTGCCGGGCCGTCGACGTTCCCGGTGTGGGTTTCATCACGGGTTCGCACGTCACCGTGCGATTCTGCCCTGCCCCGGTGGATACCGGCATCGTGTTCTACCGGGTCGATCATCGCCGTCCCGAACCGATCCCCGCCTTGGCCTCGATGGTCACAGGCACCGCCCGCCGGACCACGCTGGGCCGGGGGGTGCATTCGGTCACGCTCGTCGAACATGCGCTCGCCGCGCTGAGCGGCATGCGCGTCGACAACTGCCGCGTCGAGATCGACGGTCCGGAGCCCCCGGGCCTTGATGGCTCGTCAAACAAGTTTGTCGATGCATTGGCATCGGCCGGAATCACGCTGCAGTCGGGCAAGCGCTCGATCTGGACCGTTGAACAGCCGGTGGTCGTCCGCAACGGGAACGCCTCGCTCAGCTTCTACCCGAGCGACGACACTGAACTGAAACTGAGCTACCTGCTCGATTACGGCCCGGGTGCGCCGATCGCGCCGCAGGCGTACACGGAAGCGATCACGCCCGATTCGTTCCAGCACCATATCGCCCATGCCCGGACGTTCCTCCTCGAAGAAGAGGCGGAAGTCCTGCGGGAGCAGGGCATTGGCCGGCACCTGACCGCGGGCGAGCTCCTCGTCTTCGGCAAGCAGGGGCTGATTGAAAACCGCCTGCGCTATGCCAACGAGCCGGCCCGGCACAAAGTGCTGGACCTGATCGGCGACCTGGCGCTCTCGGGCGTCCAGTTGGCCGGCCGTGTGGTGGCGTACCGCTCGGGTCATCCGCTGAATGTCGAACTGGCCCGCACCATCAGCGAGATGATGCGCCGGAACGAAATGCCGTTACGCCTCGCTGCATGAAGAGAATAGGCGAGCGGGGTGGCGTCAGCCCCCCGAGGCCCGGCAAAGGATTGCCGGTAACAACGACTCATCATGGATGGAAGGGGACCGGATGAACCGGTTACGGATGGCAGTCATCGGCGTCGGGCATCTGGGCAAGGAACATGCCCGGATTCTCGCCGGTCTCCCCGATGTGGAACTCGTCGGCGTCGCGGACGTCAGTGCCGAGCAGGCCAGGCTTGTCGCCGAGCGCTGCGGTACCCTGGCGATCACCGACTACGCGCAACTCTACGGAAAGGTCGACGCCGTCACGGTCGTCGTCCCCACCGTCTATCATCACGCGGTCGCGATGCAGTTCCTGGAACAGGGCATCCCCGTACTGGTCGAAAAACCGATCGCCACGACTGTCGCCCAGGCGGACGACATGATCCGCGTGGCCAGCGAACAGGGCGTTCCGCTGCAGGTCGGGCATATCGAACGCTTCAATCCCGCCTTTGAAGAACTCGATCGTCGACCTCTGCAACCGAAGTTTGTCGAAAGCGAACGCCATGGCCCGTTCACGGGCCGTTCGACCGACATCGGCGTCGTGCTCGATCTGATGATTCACGACCTCGATCTGCTGCTGGCGCTGGCGAATTCGCCGGTGAAGCACGTCGAAGCCCTGGGCCTTGCCGTGTTCGGCGGGCATGAGGATGTCGTCAACGCACGATTGATCTTCGAGAACGGCTGCGTTGCCCACGTGACCGCGAGCCGGGTCAGCCAGAAGCCGAAGCGCCGCCTGCGCGTCTGGGCCCCCGAGGGGTACGCGGGGCTCGACTTCGTCAGCAAGCGATTGCTGCTGGTGCAACCGTCGGAAGAGCTGCGACATCGCGGCCTGCAGGTCGGTACGATGGATGCCGCCCGCAAGGCAAACCTGAAGGACGAAGTGTTCGGCAAGCACCTGCAGACGCTCGACCTCGACTGCAACCGCGGCGATCAACTGACCAGTGAACTGAAGCACTTCATCCAGTGCGTCCGTAC
>JBBQII010000033.1:0-13178 GCA_038324795.1 Gemmatales bacterium | reverse complement strand
ACATCTACCTGCTTTTCCCGGGGTATGTCTAAACGGCGCTGCTTATTTATTTTCTTTGTCGCGCCTTTTTTGGGTGCCCCCACCCGTGCCGCACGTCGCATCTCCGTGGACAATTCATGAACAAACTCCTTCCTCTCCTCTGCATCGCCCTTCTCGCGCCCGCGGGGCGCTCCGCGGATGATACTTTCGCCAATGCGGTCAAGTCGATCGACGTGCGTTTCGACCCGACCGAGGCCAAGCCGGGGCAGGTGGTGTCTCTTGTGGTGACGATCAATCTGGCCGACAATTGGTTGACCTACCCGACGTTGCAGCCGAACCCTGAGATCAGCGCCTCGAAAACCCGCATCACTTTGCCTTCAACTGCCAGTGTGGTGTTTCTCGAAGGCGTCAAGGGTGCGGGGCCGATTACCGATCCGCCGTTTCGGACCGCCACTGTGGGGAGCCTCGGCGAGAAACGCTACTACAAGCAATCCGTTGAGTGGCGCATCGCGGCGATTGTGCGGCCGGACGCGATGGCGGGGAAACAGGATGTCAAAGTCGGCCTCAACGTCATCGCCTGTGTCGAACGAAAGAACGCAGACGGTACGACGACCGAAGCGTGCCTGAATCCCGAACGTGTCACCAAGACTGCAGTGCTGACGATTCTCGATAGTCCCGCGATCGACATCAGCGCGAAGGATCGCGCAATCCACGACCGCGTTTTGCTCGCCGCCGCTGATGAGGCGAAAAAAGCAGAAGTTCCCGCCAAGAAGGATACTCCGCCGTTGCCCAGCAGCGGCCTTGAATCAAACGCGAAAAAGTCCGGCCTGCGCATCCCCGCGGGCACGAACTACGCAGCCGACATGGCTGCCGTGGAAGCGATGCTGCCGAAGTTCGAAACCGACAACACCGGCTTCCTCACCTTCGTGCTGACGGCCATGTTCTGGGGCGCGGTCACGTTGCTGACGCCGTGCGTCTTTCCGATGATCCCCATCACGGTCAGCTATTTCCTGAAGCAGGGCGAAAAGAAGCTGCACAACCCGATCGCGATGGCAACCGTCTACACGATCACTATTGTCGTTGTGCTTGGTACCGCGGCGCTGTTCTTCCTGAGCTTCTTCAGCCGGCTGGCGGTCAATCCGTACATGAACACGGCCCTCGGCATCCTGTTCATCGTCTTCGCCATGAGCCTGTTCGGCATGTTCGATCTGGTGCTGCCGAACTTCATGGTGCGCTTCACATCGAAGCGGGAAGGCAGCGGCGGCTATGGCGGGGTCATCTTCATGGCCCTGTCGTTCAGCATCGTCAGCTTCACCTGCGTGGCCCCGTTCCTGGGCGGCTTCGCGGGCATGGTGTCATCGGGCAAGTTCTCGAACCTGCAACTCGCGGCCGGGGCCTTTTCCTTCGCGGGAACCTTTGCAGCCCCGTTCTTTCTGCTGGCCATCTTCCCCAGCCTGCTGAAAAAAGTGCCCAAGAGCGGCAGTTGGATGAACACGATCAAAGTGGTGATGGGCTTCCTCGAACTCGCGGCCGCGCTGAAGTTTCTGCGTACGGCCGAACTGCGCTGGGTGTCACCCCCGGCCCTCTTCACGTACGACTTCGTGTTGAGCATGTACATCGTCAT
Source organism: Gemmatales bacterium (assembly GCA_038324795.1). GTDB lineage: Bacteria > Planctomycetota > Planctomycetia > Gemmatales > Gemmataceae > JAIOQJ01. The sequence goes on along the minus strand of JBBQII010000033.1, from coordinate 11,575 downwards.
CCTGATTCTGGCAGGTCTGTACCTCTTGAACCTGTACCGTCTGCCGCACGATGAACCGCAGGACCATATCGGCGTCACGCGTATGCTGTTCGGGTTGGTCAGCATCAGTGTCGCCCTCTACCTCATGCCCGGCCTGTTCACCGGCGGCGGACAGGGCAAGCAGCGCCCCGGCGGCACCATCTTCGCGTGGGTCGACGCGTTCCTGCTGCCCGAGCCGGGCGGGGCGGAAGTGATCGGCGGCGAGTCATGGTCGGCCGACCTCAAGCGCGCGATTGAAGAGTCACGCGCCACCGGCGAGCCGATCTTCATCGACTTCACCGGCGTCACCTGCACCAACTGTAAGTTGAATGAGAAAGACGTGTTCCCGCAACCGGGCGTCGCAAGCCTAATGAAGCAGTTCCGATTAGTGCAACTGTACACCGACGAGATCCCGCCCGTCTTCTACGAGGCACCGCCCGACAACGAAGGTCGGGAAGTCGATGCCCGCATCAACCGCAAGTTCCAGAAGAATGTCTTCGGTACCGAACAGTTACCGCTCTACGTGACCCTGCGCCCGAAGCCCGGCATCCGCGGCGGACCGGTTGAAATAACCGGTGTGTACACCGAAGGCAAAATCAACAACGTGCAGACGTTTGAAGCGTTCCTTCGCAAGGGACTGGAGCGATAGGAAAGGCTAGCGTGCATCCCGAAGAGATGCGCTAAAACAAGTGAACCACGAATCGAACGAATACCACGAATCAAAAGTCAGCAAGCAGTTGAGTTCATTCGTGTGATTCGTTCGATTCATGGTTCAATTGTCTTTTCAAACGCCGTCAGTGCATCCCTTCTGAATGCACTCTAAACCTGCACGCCTGCGATCACCAACTCCAGAAACTCCCGCGCCCGCTTCGCCAGTGCATCGACTCCCTCCGGCTTCTCGGGCCGCGGCAGCACGGGGGCGGAGATGTTCTCGCAGCAAAGCGGCATGTCGATCCCCATATACGCCACCGGCGACAGCAGCTTGTAGTGGTCGATCTCGCCCAGGCCGGGGCCGCAGTCTTCGTCCTTCGGGAAGTTGCGATGGTCTTTGATGCAGAAGCTGCGCACTTCGCCCGCGCACTTCTTCAGATCGGGGATCGGATCGACGTCGAGGTAGTCCATCACGTTGCCTGCGTCGAAATTGACACGCACGTTGGGATGATCCACCTCGCGCGTGATCTCGGCACACGCTTCGCCCGTGCCGGTCTCGCCGCCGTGCTGCTTGACGACGAGCAACACATTCAGGTCTTTCGCGATTGGCCCGAGTTCCTTGAAGCGTTCGACCCACAGCTTGCGGTTGCCGCCCTTGGTGTGGCCGAAGGTCAGCACCTGCGGGATCTTCGCCGCGGCGGCCTGCTTCAGGCGGTTCTTGAGAACTTCCAATCCGGCCGCGTTCTCGGGGTACACCATCGAGAACATCATCAGCGGTTCAAGGCCCGCATCACGGCACTTCGCGCCAATCTCTTTGGCGCGTTCGGGAGAGTCCTCGTTCTTGAGGATCGGCACCTGCTTGCCATCGACCGCATGCGTCGTGCCCAAAGCCACGTACTGGTATCCGGCCGACTTGATGCCCGACAGCGCACGCTCGAAGGTGAACCGCGAATACGGCAGCGTCATGCACGCAACCTGGAAGCGAGTCTTCGCCTTGGGGCCCTGAGCATGCGCCAGCATCGGCAGCAGCGCGGGCACGGCCAGGAATTCACGACGATTCATTGTTATACCTTCACATGGGGGCGGTTCAACCCAAACGCCATGATCCGCAGCGGGATGTTGCGAATTCCCGGGATGCGCGTCATGATCCGCATCGGCAGCGGCAGGCGGAAGCGCTGGCCTTCCTTCATCGCCCGGGCGATCACCGCGCGCTGGATCATCCCCTGCATTCGCTGGATCAGCCGCGTCGGCATCTGCCGGCGTCGCTGGATCCTGTCCAGGTCGCGAACGGGGGCCTTACCTTCCTTCAACGGGCCGGCCAGCGTGTTGGCCGTCTCGATCGCGTCTTGAATTGCGTAGTTGATGCCGACGCCGCCCACCGGCGACATCACGTGCGCGGCATCGCCGATTAGGAGCAGTCCCGGCTTGTACCAGCGCTTGAGCATGCTCGATTCCACGCTGAGCACCGCACAGTCGCCCCAGCCCTTCAGACTGTTCATGCGATCGGCGAAAAACGGCACGCGCAGCACCACTTGCTTCTGAAATTCCGCGAACCCCGCTTCTTTCAGCCTCGCGTATTCGCCCTTCGGAAATACGTAACCGACCTGCCACTCAGTGTCGCGATCCAGCAGTACGGCGATGTGCCCGCCACCGATGAAGCCGCCCGCTCCGTCGAACGGATCGTCCGGCTTGCGCGGCACCCGAAACCAGAGAACGTCCATCGGCGGGGCGGTGCCGACCGGCTCGAAGCCGGCCAGATGGCGGATCTTCGAGAAGCGCCCGTCGGCTGCCACGATCAGCGGGGCACGCAGTTCGTGGATCGCGCCGTCCCTTCGGTAGCGCACGCCGCGAACGTGGTCGCCTTCGGTCACGAGGTCGGTAACGGCAGCGCCCATCAGGATGCGTGCGGACGGATACCTGGCGATCTCCTCGGCGAGCAGGTTCAGCAGTTTCACCTGCGGCATTGTCATGACGTAGGGGAATTTGATCTTGAGTCGATTGAAGTCCGCCAGCATGAACGCACCGCCGGGCGTGTGCATCTGCATCTTGCTGATACGGCCATGGGGTATCTGCTGCACGCGCTCCATCAGACCGAGCGCATCGAGCATTTCGAGAGTCGACGGGTGAATCGTGTCGCCGCGGAAGTCACGGTCGAAGTCCTTGTGCGATTCCAGCAGCGTGACGGAGATGCCCTGCCGGGCAAGCAGCAGCGTCAGCACGATGCCCGCGGGGCCGCCCCCGGCAACGATGCAACCAGTCTGTTCGTTCATGAGTTCACCCGATTCACGGCAAGGCCGTTGGCCTCGCCGCTAGACAATTTGCGCTACTTTGACTGCTTCAAGCGCACATCCTTGAACTCGACGACCATCGGCGGGCCGGCGTGGATCTGCAGCGCGAGGATGCCGCTGAGCGCCTTATTCTTCGGGTCGTTGTCGACAATGTCGACCGTCTGGTACCCGTTCAGGAAATGCTGGATGTGGTTGCCTTTGCCGATGATCACGTAGTCGTTCCAGTCGCTCTTCTTGTAGGTCGCGCCGAGGGCGACCTTGTCGCCGAGCTTGCCGACGACCTTCGGCTTGCCATCGTCGCCGACTTCGACCTTCTCGCCGACGTTGCAGAGATAACCCCGGCCTTTCTCGTGGTAGAGAAAGCCGCATTTGCCCGCGGTGTCTTCGACCTCGGCCTGATAGCCGCTGACCACCCACTTGTTCCCCGCGCCGTCCTTGGTCGGCAGAAGCTTGCTGCGGTACTGCACCCCCGAGTTGCCGCCCTTGAGGCGGAACGACAGGCGAAGTTCAAAGTCTTCCAGCGTGCCGTCCTTCCATACCAGGAAGGTGTTGCCCATCGTGGGATTTTCCTTGGTCGTCTCGCCTCGCACGATGCCGTCCTTGAACGACCAGAGGCGAGTGTCGCCTTCCCAGCCGGCCAGGTCTTTTGTGAACAGTTGCTTCATTCCTTCAGGTTCCGGCGGCGCGGTCGGCTTCACGTCATCCGCGCTCGCCAGGCTTGCCAGACCGATCCAGATAGCCGTTGCCACGATCATTCGACAGCCACGCATGGGAGAGTCTCCGGGTTGGGAAAGAGATTAAAGGCAGGTGCCATCAGAGTAGACGATTGCGGCGGCCGCGGCTACGTCGTCCGTGATTGCAACTTCTCATGCCCGCCTCATCGACCGCAAGGTATAGTCCCCGTGAGGTTCCACTCTCGTCAGCAGACGTAATGTCTATTTCCCGAAGTTCGGGAGAATTCGCTGAAGGACTTGAAGATTTAAGGAGATTCCTATGAGCCGTCGTCTCGCCGGTGTGATGGTGTTGGGTGCCGCATTGGTCATGTCCTCCGCGGCGTACGCGCAGCGCGGTCCCGGTGGACCGGGCGGCTTCCCGGGCAGGGGTTTCGGCCCCGGCGGCGGTTTCCCGGGTGGCGGCTTCGGCCCGGACAAGGGTGCTGCTCCGGCTCCCGCCAGTGACGGTGCCGACCTCAAGAAACTGCAGGCGGAACTCGACAAACTGCAGGAGATGATCCGCGATGTGGAAGCGCAGATGAAGCGAGGCAAGGAACCGGCCCCGGCCCCCCGCGTCGCCGCCAGGGACGATCGTCGGCCGACTCCGCCGATGGCGAAGAAGGAAGAGCATCACGATGGCCCGCCGGCCAGGGTGCACAGTGACGATCGGCGTTCCTCGTTCACGCCGCCGGCCTTCGGCCGCGGCCCGTGGGGCTTCGGCCCGCCGTGGGGCGGCATGCCTTTCGGCCAGAACGCCGCTCCGTCGCAGGCGGCTCCGAAGGGGCCGCCCTCGGGCGGCTCCGCCAGCGCCTCGATTGAGAAGCGTTTGGATAAGGTGGAACAGGATCTTGAAGAGATCAAGCGCCTGCTGCGCAGCCGTCAGTAATCCTACGCGTGAGGCGTCGCCATGAGTTTTTTGAAAAGACTCATGGCGACGCCGCAAGCGGCTTTATGCAAGCAATTCTTTGATCACGCGCGCATGTTCCACACCCGTCAGGCGCTGATCCAATCCCTGGTACTTGTAGCTGAACTTCTCGTGGTCGAATCCCATCAGGTGCAGAACGCTCGCGTGGAAATCGCGGATGTGCACCGGGTCCTTGATGATGTTGTAACTGAAGTCGTCCGTCTCCCCGTAGATCTGTCCCGCGCGTGAGCCGCCGCCGGCCATCCACATCGTGAAGCAGCGCGGGTGATGGTCGCGGCCGTAGTTGTCCCGCGCCAGCTTTCCCTGCGTGTAAATCGTCCGGCCGAACTCGCCGCCCCAGATCACCAGCGTGTCATCGAACAGGCCGCGGGCCTTCAAGTCCTGAATCAGGCCGTAGCTGGCCTGGTCGACATCCCGGCACTGCGACGGCAACCGCCCGGCCGCGTTCGAATGCGTGTCCCAGTTGTTCAGATAGATCTGCACGAAGCGCACGCCGCGTTCCACCAGTCGGCGGGCCATCAGCACGCTGTTGGCGAACGTGCCCGGCTTCTTGGCCGCATCGCCGTACAGCTTGTAGGTGTTCGCGGGTTCGCGGGCGATGTCGGTCAACTCCGGCACGCTGGTCTGCATCCGGTACGCCATTTCGTACTGCTGGATGCGCGTATGCGTCTCCGGGTCGCCGATGAGTTTCTCGTTGATCTCGTTGAGGGCCTTGATGCCGTTGAGCGTCTTGCGGCGGATGTCGCTGCTTACGCCGGGCGGGTTGTTGATGTACAGGATCGCATCGCCGGACGACCGGAACGGCACGGCCGCATGTTCGCCCGGCAGGTACCCTGACTGCCACAGTCGCGCGGAAATCGCCTGAATCTGCTCGGTGTTCGTCGGCTGGGCGACCATCACCACAAAGGTAGGGAGGTTCTGATTCAGTGAGCCAAGCCCGTACGATGCCCACGCACCCAGGCAGGGCCGGCCGGTGACCTGATTACCGGTCTGCATCAGCGTGATGGCCGGCTCGTGATTGATCGCCTCGGTATTCATCGAGCGGATGAAGCACATGTCATCGACCATGCGCGCGGTGTTCGGCAACAGTTCCGAGACCCACATGCCGCTCTTGCCGTGCTGATTGAACTTAAACATCGACGGCGCGATCGGAAAGCGTGACTGGCCGGATGTCATCGTTGTCAGGCGCTGCCCGTTGCGGATCGACTCGGGCAGGTCCTTGTCGTAGAAGTCGCCCATTTTGGGTTTGTAGTCGTACAGGTCCATCTGCGCCGGGCCGCCGACCATGTGCAGATAGATGACATGCTTCGCCTTCGGCGCATGATGCGTCAAGGCGCTCGCAGCATTGCCCTGCAGTGTGCCGGTCAACGACGCCAGTGCAGCCCCGCCCAGCAGGTGCGTGCCGGACTGGAAGAAGTGCCGGCGGGTAAGATGCCGACCGAAAGTCGCCAGAGGATTCATGCGCGTAGCTCCGCGGAGGGCAGTGAACTGTGGTACGTGGATGATAATGCGATCGACCAGCGCGTGCGAGAAGAAATCGCATATTAAAGGACGGACCAGTTCGGCGGCGTGGTCCGTCCATGGCGAGACGCCGGGACCGCAGATCCGCGACGGTCGCACTTGGTTCTTATTCTGTCTTGTCGTGTCAACACGAAGTTTTTGAAGGAACTTTTGCCCCATCGCGGTGTTTGAATGGAATACGGCACTGACACGAACGTCTGTTGATACACGCTGTTACCCAAGGTTGCATGCGATGACTCGAAAGCACCTTCTCGCTTCTGTTCTTTTGTTCACCGGAGCAGCGTTTCTGGCAACGCAGGCTCCCGTGGCCGAGGTGTCTGCTCAGGACGCCAAGGCGGAGAAAAAGACGGCGTTCCTGAAAAAGCTGGCTGACCGCAAGAAGACGGAAGACGACAAGGCGAGAGCCGATGCCGCAGCCGCGAAGGCAGCTCAGGCGAAGCCCGCCGTGGCCGCGCCGAAGGTTACTCCGAAGGAAACCAAGCCGCTGCAGGCGCTGAACCCGGCCGACATCGCGAAGCTGATTAATCGCGAAGTTGACAAGAAGCTCAGTGAAGCGAAGATCGCGCCGTCATCCCGTTCATCGGACGCGGAATTCCTTCGCCGGGTGTCGCTCGACATCACCGGTGTGATCCCTTCGCCCGAAAAGGTCGAATCGTTCCTGAACAGCAGCGATTCGGACAAGCGGGCCAAGCTGGTCGATGAACTGCTTGCCAACTCGCGCTACGGCACGCGCCTGTCGGACATCTGGGCGAACCAGATGATCCCGCTCGATTCAACCATCCGCTATCTGACGCGCGACCCGCTGGCCAACTGGCTGGCGGACAGCTTCAACGCCAACAAGCCCTGGGACCGCATGGCCCACGACATCATCTCGGCCTCTGGTGAACAGGCGAAGAACGGCGCGGTCACCTACTACATGTTTAACCAGGGCGTGGACAAGATGACCGATAGCGTCGGCAAATTGTTCCTGGGCGTGCAGATTCAGTGCGCTCAGTGCCACAACCACCCGTTCACGCACTGGAAGCAGGAAGAGTACTGGGGCCTGGCGCAGTTCTTCTACAACGTGAACGTGGTCGCTCAACGCAACGGCAAACAGACTGACATCGTACCGGGTGTCAGTGAAACCGCGCGAGCGAACCGCAAGGGGAACCCGCTGCCCGAGTCCGCCAAGGCTGTAGCCGCGAAGTTCCTGGGTGGCGAAAAGCCGTCACTGCAGGCCGGCAAGCCGTACCGCCCCGTGCTAGCCGACTGGCTATGCACCGCGGAGAACCCGTTCTTCGCCAAGTCGATGGTCAATCGCGTCTGGGCGCAGTACTTCGGCCGGGGCATTGTGAACCCGATCGATGATCTGTCGGATGAGAATGAAGCTTCGCACCCTGAACTGTTGCAGCAATTGTCGTCGCAGTTCGCCAACGGCGGCTTCGACGTGAAGAACCTGATCCGCGCCATCTGCATGAGCGACGCCTACCAGCGCACCAGCCAGCCGACGCCTGAGAACAAGCTCGACGAAGTTCTCTACAGCCACATGGCCATGAAGGTGATGACACCGGAACAGCTTTACGATTCGCTGTCGACCGTGGCCGGCAACTTCTCGGACGCGGGCGGCCGCGGCAAGGGGATGAACGGCGGACCCAAAGCCGGCGCGAACGCCGCCCGCGAACGCTTCGCCACCTACTTCATGGGCAGTGAAAACCCCAAGGCGACCGACTACGAACACGGCATTCCTCAGGCCCTGCGCCTGATGAACAGCCCGCGCCTGTCGAGCCCAGCCGCGGTCAGCGATCTGGTGTCGTCGAAGTTGACACCCGAAAAGGCGATCGAAAAACTGTACCTGAAGACCGTTTCGCGCCGGCCGACCGACGCTGAACTGAAGAGGCTGACCGATCACGTGAAGGCCGCCTCGGGCGATCCGAAGACGCCTTATTCCGACATCCTCTGGGCGCTGCTCAACAGCAGCGAATTTGCTCTTAACCACTAAGAACAATGCGGAATTCAGAATTCGGAATGCGGAATGAAAACCGTCACACCGCACAGACTTCTGAACTCCGCATTCCGCATTCCAAACTCCGCAATGGGGGATTTATGTTCTCGCAACGACTCCAGGAAAAGACCCGGCGTGACTTCATGCGGCTCAGTGCCGCGGGTGTGTTCGCCACGCCGTTCACCGGCTGGCTCAGCACAATGGCCCGCGCGGCCGAGAAGTCGCCCGTCAAGCAGGCCGGCAAGATCAAGTCGGTCGTGCTTTTGTGGCTCGCCGGCGGGCCCAGCCACAAGGACATCTGGGATCTGAAGCCGGACAGCAAGGGTCCCGGCGAATTCAAGCCGATCAGCACCAGCGCCACAGGCGTGCAGATCTCCGAACACCTGCCGAAGCTGGCGAAGGTGATGCACCAGGGCGCGATCATCCGCGGCATGAGCACTGGCGAAGGGGCTCACGCCCGCGCCAGCTACAACATGCACACCGGCTACCGCGAAGGCCAAGGCGGCGTCACTTACCCGGCCATGGGTTCACTGGTCGCCAAGGAACTCGGCAACAGGGACTTCCCGCTGCCGAACTACGTCACCATCGGCGGACGGACCTACGGCTCGGGCTTCCTCGGGCCCAAGTACCAGCCGCTGATTATTTCGAGCCCCGAGCGCGGCGTCGAAGACCTGAAGCCGATGGTCGGCTCGGGCCAGTTTGACAAGCGCGTCGGTCTGCTCGATGAGATGGAAAAGGCGTTCTACCACAGCTACCAGGCCGACAGCATCAACGACCATCAGACCACGTACAACCGCGCGGTCGCGATGATGCAGGCAAGGGAAGTCAAGGCATTCGACCTGTCGCAGGAAACGGCCGAGACCAAGGCCGCGTACGGCAGCGACCAGTTCCAGCAGGGGTGCCTGATGGCACGTCGGTTGGTGGAAGTCGGCATCCCGTTCATCGAAGTCAGCCTCGGCGGCTGGGACACCCACCAGGATTGCTGGGGCAAACTGAAGAACCAGCTGCTGCCGAAAGTCGATGGCGGCGCCGCGGCGCTGGTCAACGATCTGAAGCAGCGCGGGCTGCTTGACAGCACGCTGGTCATCGTCATGGGCGAGTTCGGCCGAACGCCGAACATCAACACCCGCGGCGCGCTCCCGGGCCGTGATCATTACCCGAAGGCCTGGTCGCTGGCGATGTTCGGCGGCGGCGTCAAGGGTGGCGTCGCTCACGGCCGTACCGACAAGGAAGGGGCCACCGTCGAAGAGGGCAAGACCTCGACCCTCGACTTCATGGCCACGGTCTGCAAGCTCGCGGGCATCGATCACAACAAGGAAAACGAAACCGCGACCAAGCGGCCGATCCGCATCGTCGACAAGGGTGCCAAGCCGGTTGAGGCCGTCATCGCATAGTCAGCCGCTCGCGGCGTCGTCCTGATCGCCCCCTTAAACGCAAAAAGCCCGCGGGATGACCGCGGGTCTTTTCGTTAAAGGGTGCTAGCTTCATTTCAAATCATTGGCGCATGGTGTCATCGGCACAGCGGGTGGTCTGCACGCCAATGGCGACGACTTCGTCGTCATGGTGAACGCCAGCGCCCACCAGGACCGGCCCGTCACCCGCAAACTCGTTCCGGCGCATGTGGACCTCGGCTCGATCGACAGTGACGCTTTCCGGGGCAGCGATTCCGATGCGGATGCGGTCGCCCTTTACAGAGACCACAGTAACCCGGATGTTGCCGTCGATGATGATTTCTTCGCCAGGCCGACGTGATAGTACCAACATGGTAGACCCTCCTTGGAGAACTTGTTTCGAGAGCATCTCAACTCACGACCTTGAACGAAGCAAATCATAGACCACAGAATCCGGATAAACGATCCTAGTAGGGAAAAATTCCTAAAATAGTCTAAAGTCGATCTCGGGATTACCCATATTGCCCATGCTCTCATATTTTCTCGGCGTAACCCTGACAGCGGCAAACGCCTGCTCGACCGCCATGATCAATTTCACGTCAGCCTGTCTATCCGTCTGTCTAATTGTGAGCGGAAACGCTCCCACCCGAGAGCTGCCCAGCTCCGATCATGAAGGCGGCATCCGCAACTCCCCGCATCAGTGTTCGGTTCACAGTAATGGGAAGCAACCACTTCTTGCCTTTCAGTCGCTGACGACTTCACCGCCGGAGCGCGTGCAGAGTGCGACGAGTGCCGCCAAGGTCGCGCTTTCACGCATGAATCGCACGCTGCCGTCCGCCATTGCAGCGTTCGCTCCCCCGGTGTGGAAACCGTAGAAGAGGAAGCCCCATTCATTCGAGCCGTTGATCTTCATGGGTACGGAAGAAGGCAGAGTGCCTTGGGCGCCGGGCCATTGGATGCGCTGACCGATCTCAAAGGGGTTGTCGTTGGTCGCCCACGCGCCGCCCTGCGCTCGGGCGACATCTGGCAGACCCGTGTTGGTCTGAGCCTTCGCAAAGAGTTTGCCTTGACGGTACACGTCTTCCCGGCCTGCGCATTCGCCAAACAGGATGGTGTTGCTTGCCCCGTCCGCGATGCTCGCGAAGCCGGTCGGTCCTTCGGTGAGGTTGCGCATCACCCCTTTCATGTCGCCGGCGGGTGCATAGCCCAAGTCGCCGGAGATGCTGGTGCTTACCCCTTCGACGGCAAAATAGTCCGTTGTCGAACCGACCTTGGGCTGTTCGGGCGGCGTCTCGAACTTGTTCTGGAATCGCGGGTTCTGAGCGCTGGGGCACTGAAAGATTTTGAAGTGCGTCTGCGTCGTCGTGCCGTTGGGGATCGTCAAGCCGACGTTGGCACCCGCTTGGCCTGTCGTACGCCACCAATTCTCGTTCAAGTCGTAGTAGGCACCCGAGACGGCGTTCGCCTGCTCCAGGTACGGAAGCAGATCAGGGGCCCAGCTCCGCTGCGGCAACGTCGTCCGCTTCGAGGCCGGGAACGCACCGTTCGCGCTCTCGTGGCTGTGCGCGGCCAACACCAACTGCTTCAAGTTATTCGAGCAGCTCATTCGGGCCGCCGCTTCGCGAACTTTCTGGACCGCGGGCAGCAGCATACCGATCAGCACGGCGATGATGGCAATCACGACCAACAGTTCAATCAGGGTGAACCCGACTCGCCGACCGACGGACTGTTCTGACATGATGACCATTCCCGAAAACATTCGAGCGCCCCCACACCGAACGGCGGCTCACCGCTCACATGGCAAACATCATGCCGTCGAGAATCGCCGGGAAAAGTGGCATTCTGATGAGATGCGGGCGGACCGCAATGGTGAATTTGCTGTCATGGCTGGGAAGAGAATGACCACGTTGTCGGCTTTGCTGTGGCAGCGAGACTGTCATCATGGAATCTTCAAATGCACGCGAGTTCAACATCGCCGTCGGACTCATCCGCTTCGCTACCGGGAGATGTTCGGCAGTTGACTTTCCACTACCCGCTTGTTCTGCGCCCACTCGTTCTGCTAAACTCTCAACCTCCTGCGCTGTTAC
>JBBQII010000032.1:0-13223 GCA_038324795.1 Gemmatales bacterium | reverse complement strand
AACGTTTGGCTGACCGGCGGCAAGCTCGGCCCTTCGGACCGCAATACCATCTCCCTGGACCAGAAGATGGCCGAAGTCACCGCACAGCACACGCGAATCTCTTCGATGGAGGTTGCCATCACTCAGGAATCCCTCGCCTGGACTGCGGACGGGGTCCGGCTGCCACCTATGCGTCGTTGCAGTGAAATCTTTGCGTCCATGTTTGAAGAGCCGAAAGGTGGCAAAACGGCCCAACGCCGTGCCTTGCGCCGCAAAGGCAGCGTGCTCGACGCCAATCTCGCCGAAGTGCGCCGTCTGGACAAAACCATGGGCACCGAGGACAAAGGCCGCATGGAGCAATACCTCACCTCCGTCCGCGAGGCAGAGATCCGCACACGGCGGGCCGATGCCTGGCTCGATACGCCGCTGCCCGCCGTCTCCGACGCTGATCGCACACGCACCAACCGCAACATCGCCGAAACCATGGCGGGCGATTATTTCCGCACGGTCTATGACCTCATGGTGCTCGCGTTTCAGACGGATGTGACACGCGTGGCCACCTTCAGTTTGGGTGGCGAAGGCCTGGCCATCGCCATTCCTGAAATTGGCATCACGGAGTCGCGCCATCAGCTCAGCCACCACGGCGGCGATGCGGGTTACATCGAGAAGCTCACCAACTACGACACCTTCGCCATCGAGCAGTTCAGCTACTTCCTCACCCGGCTCGCGGAGACCAATGACCTCAACGGCCAGCCGCTCCTGGGCTCGACGATGGCACTCTTCGGCAGCGGCATGTCCTACGGCCACAGCCATGGCAATGCCAACCTCCCGCTGGTGCTCGCCGGTGGCTCGGACCTCGGTTTGAAGCACGGTCAGCATCTCGATTTCAACCAGACGGCCCCAGGATTCCAAGGCTACGCGCTCGGCGCGGACGGAGCGCTCACCACCGCGCATTACCAAACCTGCAGCCGCCCTGTGAACAGGGACGCCCACATGAGTAACCTGCTACTTCTCATGGCCCAGCGCATGGGCGTGCAGACAGATAAGTTTGGCGACAGCAACAAGGTCATCGCACTATGAAGTTCTTCGTTCTTGGTTCTTTGTTCCTTGTTGTTGGGTTATTCGCAACCGCCACAGCGGAGGAACCCTTCCGGCCCGAAGCGGGGAAGTTTCCCCCTCTCGAAAAGGCGCACTCCTACAGGGGCGAACTTGTGTTCGTGGACCATGCCAACCGCCGCGGCAGCATCCGCGTGCAGCGGACGGGTAAATTTTACCGAAACGATCCGCACCCCTTCGCCATGCTTCCCTACGGCGTCATCCGGTATCACGGCGCACCGGCGGATCTGCGCGACATCCCGCTCGGCACCGTGCTGCACGTCCGGGCCTTCCTCCCGCCCGACCCGAAGATTTCCGCCGTGCCGGTGCTGCCGGTCAACAACAAGGACGTGGACGCGGGCCATTATCGTGGCACCGGTATCGCACCCGCCGCGAACCACGTCCTCCTCCTTGAAGACGAGCCCAGCCACTGCCTGCACGAGGGAATGGTCTGGAAGCTCAAAGAAATGGAACTCAAGAACAACGAGGGGATGATCGTCGCCAGCCGCGAAGCGAAGGCAGGCGGAGGCGGCAAGGCCAGCGAGGAAAATCTGACCTTCGACGCCGCTACCCGCATCTGGCGCGGCCGCGAGCGCATCGTAATCGCGGACCTGATCGCCGAAGGCGCGTGGCCCGCCAGCGGGAAAAAATCCCTCGGTGGGCAGGCCGTTCTGCTCGGGATGACTTGGAAGCCCACACCGGGGGATGGGCTGGCTGGCATTTTCACCCGCTTCCACATCTCGGACATCTGGCTGGACGACGCCGCGATCCAACACGCCGCCCAACTTCAGACCGAGACGCACAAAGCCTTCATCCGGAGCCGCTGGATGCCAGCCTGGATTGATGCCGTCGAGTATGGCAAGTTCGGCCGCGCGACCGTGAGCGCGACGCTGTTCGGCGGCATGGATTCCTCCCTCTACGCCGACTTCCAGAAGGGCGGCGGTGCACAAATGAATGGAGCCGAGAACACCTTGAAGCATACAGGCGGTCACTACGGCCCCGCCCACATAGCCTCGAATGGCACCATCCTCGACGTCACCAAGGCAACTGAGGAAATCCCCCTCGGCAGCAGCGGCATCCAAATCCAATTTGAGACCGACCTCATCATCGAAGGTATTCGCCCCCGGCGAGTCGTCCGCGTCCGCCCAGTGGGCTGGCCCCTGGTGCAATTGCCTCGGGAGGAATACCTGGGCGACGGGACCTTCGGTCACGAAGATCGCTTCCCGACTCCGGCCATCTTTCCCAAATACTGAACCAAGAACAAATGACATGAAACCCACCATCCTCGGCATCCTCCTTCTTGTCCTTGCCGTCGCGCTGCCCGCATTCGCTGCATAGGTCGCGATCATGCACCGCATCCGGGTCATCGGCCAGTAACTCAAACAATCGGGCATTGATCAATGACGAACCCAACGACTTTCTCTTCCTCCAAATCGTATTCCGAAGTTTCCGATGTCATCCTGATCGGCAGCGGCATTATGTCGGCGAATCTGGGAGCCATGCTGAAACGCCTCGATCCACGGCTGACCATCCAGGTGTTTGAGGTCACTAAAGGACTTTCGCAAGAAGCATCCGATGGCTGGAACAATGCTGGCACCGGTCATGCCGGCATCTGTGAGATCAATTACACGCCGACGCGCGATGCTGATGGCTGTGTGAATGTTGGGCGGGCGCTGGCGATCTTCGAGCAGTTCGAGCATTCAAAGCAGTTCTGGAGCTACGCGGTCGCCACTGGCATGGCTGGTGACCCGACCGAGTTCATTCATTCCATACCCCACATCGCCTTTGTGCATGGCACCGATGATGTAAACTTTCTTCGTGATCGGCACGCTGCTATGGTGCAGCATCATTTTTTCAAGCCCACGGAAATCACGTTCGATGCGTCTGTTATTGGTGAATGGGCGCCGCTGATCATGGAGGGCCGCGCTCCCGCGCCGGTTGCTGCGACAAAAATGGAAAGTGGTACGGAGGTCAACTTCGGCAAGCTTGCACGTAAGCTGCTCAGTTGGCTGGGTGAACAAGAAGGTTGCCAAGTTGCCACGGGGCATCGCGTGAATCGACTTCGCCGCGACGGCCATCAATGGCTGGTGACGGAGACCTGTTTGGAGTCAGGCGAACAGCGTACGCATCGAGCTAGGTTTGTATTTGTGGGAGCCGGTGGCGGCAGCCTATCATTGCTCCAATCGACGGGGCTGGCGGAAGTATCGGGTCTAGGCGGATTTCCCATCGGTGGCCAATGGTTGGTTTGCGATGATCCTCAAATCTGCTCGCGTCACAGCGCGAAAGTCTATGGAACCACGCCGCCGTCGTCGCCCAGTCTTGGTGCTCCGCACCTGGATACCCGCAGGCTCGATGGTCGTCGTCAGTTGATGTTTGGTCCCTTTGGCTCGTGGACCACCCGGTTTCTAAAGCAAACCGGGCGTTGGACCGATTTACCTTTCTCCGTTCGCGCAGGCAATCTCGGGACACTCATTCGTTCTGGAGTGCGCAATCAGTCTTTAGTGCATTATCTCGTCAAGCAGGCCTTGCAAAGCATGGAAGATCGCCTGACCGCGCTGAAGGAATTCTATCCGATGGCGAGCAAAGACGACTGGCGTCTGGTCGAAGCTGGCATTCGCGTCCAAACGATCAAGAAAGTGAATCGCGGTGCGATCTATTTCGGAACCGAAGTTTTCCAGGCTGCCCATGGTACGCTCGCCGCGCTACTGGGCGCTTCGCCGGGAGCGTCGGTGTCGGTGAGCATCGCTCTGGAAGTCATCAAGACCTGCCTGCCAGAACTCCTGTCTTCAGCCGAAGGTCGCGCTCGCATGAAGGAAATGCTACCAACATTTGACGAAGACCTGAAGCAGCCAATCAACGCTGGTCTGTTCGAGAAAACCAGCCAGCAATTGCGCGAGAACCTTCAGCTCGGTTAAATTAACAAATGAGACGCGGAAGCGCGGGAAGTGACCTTTCTAAATAATCACCACCTGAAACAATCCTACCCTCCGCCGCATCAGATCGGCAGCTGGCGATGACGACACGGGCTTCAAGCAGACGGCATCTCTTCGGATACCGGCAGGGTGTGTTCGGTCGCCAGTTGTGAAATGAGCTCGCAATAGTGCTGCAACCAACGTGCGGCTGGTGCGCCGTCTATCACACGATGATCGAACGTCAGGCTGAGGGTGAGGGTGTGTCCGATCTCCAGGCGGCCCGCTCTCACGA
Source organism: Gemmatales bacterium (assembly GCA_038324795.1). GTDB lineage: Bacteria > Planctomycetota > Planctomycetia > Gemmatales > Gemmataceae > JAIOQJ01. Next base: position 8,945 of record JBBQII010000032.1, on the reverse strand, counting down.
CGGGTGCTTCGAAAATCCGACCGACGCCGAGGATCCCCGCTTGAGGCAGGTTGAGGATCGGCGTGAACGCGTCGATGCCGAACATTCCCAAGTTGGAAACCGTGAAAGTACCGCCTTCGAGATGCGTTTGATTCAGCCGACCGGCGCGAGCCTTCACAATCAGTTGACGAGTCCGTTCGGCGATTTGAGCGATGCTCAACTGATCGGCATGACGAATGACCGGGGCTAACAAACCCGCTGGGGTGTCGACCGCCGTTGCCACGTGAATGGCATCGTAAGCATGGATGCCGTCCCGATACCAACAGGCGTTGAGTTCCGGCACGTCTCGCAGGGTTCGTGCGGCCAACCCGATCAGAATGTCGTTGAAACTGGGCACTGGGCCTTCCGGGGTGAGGCTCTTGTGTCGAACTCGATAGGCCATGAGTGGGGCAGCATCGACTGTGGTGTTCAAGGTGACCGGCGCGGGTTGTGTCGCACCCGCGTGCATACGTTGCGCCAGGATGCGACGTAGCTTAGATGCGGGAGTGTACTTTCCAGGGGTGATCGGCGCCGACTCGGGCAAGTGGACTTGGTTTCCCGCTGTCGCCATCCGCTGCGAGTTGACATCTCGTTCGCGGATACGTCCGTTGCGTCCGGTTCCCGGAAGTTGCGTCCAGTCCACGCCGAGTTCTTTCGCTCGACGGCGGGCACGAGGTGTCGCGATGAGAGGCGAACTCTCGGGCTGGACCGAACGACGCCGACGCTCGGCGGCGCGTTGAACGTCTTCGCCGAGGACGCGGCCGTCCGGGTCGGGAGTGAAGACCGCGTTGAGGTCAATCCCCAACTCTCTGGCAAGTCTGCGGGCGGCCGGACCAGCAGCGCGCGGTATCGATCTGGCAGCGACGGGCACAGCGGGAGCGAGAGGCATCTTCACCGGAAACGGCGACACCACGGGCGTCACGGCCGTGGCCATCGCAGACGCGGATGTACTGCTTGGAGTACTGCTGGCGGGGGAACTGCTCGCCGGCGCTTTCCCCACGGACGCTGGCGGCGTTTCGCCTTCGGCCAGGAGAAAGCCGATCACTTGTCCAACTTTGACCGTCGCCCCGGGGCCCGGTGCGTCACTGGGTACACACAAGTAACCGGAATCGAAAGACTCGATCTCTTCGGCCGCTTTTTCTCCCTCGAGCTCAAAGACCATTTCGCCGGCGCGTACAAACTCCCCGGGTGCCTTCAGCCACTCGACGAAGACACCCTCTTCCATGGACCAGCCAAGTCGGGGAATGGTGATTTCAAGGGCCATGTCTATTCCTCCACCAAGTCGCGGACGGCCTGGACGATTCGAGCGACGTTCGGAACGACGACTTCCTCAAGCGACGGTGCATAAGGAGTCGGGGCGAATACCCCATGCAAGCGTTTAATGGGCCCGTCCAGATCATCGAAGCCGGCGTCGGCAACCTGTGCAGCGATCTCCGAAGTGAAACTGCACGGGCCAAACGCTTCGTCCACCACCAACAGTCGTCCCGTCTTGGCGACCGATCGCAAGATGCTATCCAAGTCCAGCGGAGAAACGGTGCGAGGATCGACGATCTCAACCGAGATGCCCTCTGTCGCCAGTTGCTCAGCGGCGGCGACGGCGTGTGTGACCATGAATGACAGTGCGACAATCGTGGCATCGCTCCCGCTACGGGCGATGCGGGCCTGGCCGAACGGAATCTCGTAATGCTCCTCGGGGACGGGGCCTTTACTCTGCATCAGTTCGCGATGTTCGAGAAACAAGACCGGATCGTCGCTGCGCAGAGCGTGGGCCATCAGACCTTTGGCATCATATGGATTCGACGGAACAACGACACGCAATCCGGGGATATGCGAATAGATCGAATGATACATGCCCGAATGATGGGTAGCCGCCGAGTGACCGACGCCTCCGCAGCCACGCAGGAGAACCGGCATCTTCAACCGTCCGCTGCTCATGAACTGCATCTTGGCAATTTGGTTGACCAGTTCGCCGAACGAATCGTTGATGAAATCGATGAACATGAAGTCGATGACGGGCCGCGTGCCTGACATGGCTGCTCCACAGGCGAGACCGACGAACCCGCGTTCGCAGATGGGGACATCACACACCCGATCCCCTCCGTACTTAGCATGCAGACCGAGCGTAGTTGTGAAATTGCCTCCGCGGCTGCCGATCCCTTGCCCCATGACGAAAATGGTCGGGTCGGCGGCCATCGCTTGATCGAGCGCTTCCCGCGTCGCGGCAACGAAAGAAATGGTTCGGGAAGAAGGCGGTGGGGAATCGGCAGTAGGGGGAATGGAGGCAGTAGGGAGTGGGCAGTAGGCAGTAGGCAGGTGGGAACGCGACTCCTCCACTGGCCGTTTTTCTGCATATACATGTTCAATTGCCGAAGCGGCTGATGGCGACGGGCTGCGTTCTGCAAACTCGCGAGCTTCGCGGACGATTTCAGAAACTTGTTTGTCGATCTCATCGAAACGCGCAATCAGTTCCTCGTCCCCCGACTGCCGACTGCCTATTGCCCACTGCCTCAACCGCACGATGGGACATTTTTCTTTCCAGGCGGCGACCTCTTCGCGGGTGCGATAGGTGAAATCGCCCATTCCCTCGGCATGGGCGCGGGTGCGATAGGTCTTGCATTCGATCAGTGTCGGCCCCCCTCCCCGGCGAGCACGGTCGATCGCTTCTCCGGCCACGCGATGCACTTCGACGACATCGTTGCCGTCCACCTCGAAGCCGGGAATTCCATAGTTTGCAGCCCGCCGTCCGACGTCGGGAATCCCACTGGAATATGTGAACGGAACTTCCGTCGCATATTGATTGTTCTCGCAGATGAATAGCGCCGGGAGTTTCCAGATGCTGGCCATGTTGAGTCCCTCATGAAAGGCACCGTTATTGACGGCTCCGTCTCCAAAAAAAGCCACGCCAACCGTCCCGTTCTTGAGGATCTTCGAGCTGTAACCGCCGCCGCAGGCTTGCAGAATACATGGGCCCACGATGCCGCTGGTCCCCATCATGCCAATCTCCGGAGAGAAGAGATGCATGCTTCCGCCGCGACCGCGAGAACAACCGGTCGAGCGACCGAACAACTCCGCGATGAGTTCACGAGGCGGCATCCCCTTCGCCAAGGCATGGCCATGACCGCGATGCGTGCTGAAGACGCAATCGTTGTGGGTGAGATGAGCGCAGACGCCAGTGGCAATCGCTTCCTGGCCGACATAGGTATGACAGGCGCCGTGGATCAGTCCACGCTGATGGCAACGGGCCAACTCTTCTTCCGTCTGACGGATGATCTGCATCGTCCGATAGAGAAGTTGCAGTAGTCCTTGGTCCTTTGTCATTTATCAATTATCCTTTGTCATTTGCTGTTGGGCCGATCGACTTGAGGTAGGCATTTAGTTGAGGGCTTAGTTTGTCGACAATCGCCTTAATGCGGTCGACTTCGTCGGCGGTCAACAATTTGCGTTGATACGATCGTCGTAGCCAATGTCGGGTTTCATACAATGAGCCACGAGCGATGCGAACGAATCTACGGTTATCCTGGTACGATCCGCGACCAGTGCCTTCGGCGATGTTAGCTCCGATGCTATCCGCAGCTCGAATGATTTGTTTTCCAATTGTATCGGTGGTCAATCGATCCCACTTGCGTACAATCCCCCAGATCAGATCAGCTAGTTCCTCAGCAAGAATGTACACACGCAACTCTTCAAACGATCGCGACCTCATTCAAATCTCCTACCAACAACCGCTGACTACTGACTACGAACCAATGACCAATGACCAATGACTAATGACTAATGACAACTCCCCGGCGTGCCTCCGGCGTTCATGGCCATGTTGCCGCCGTCCATCGGAATGATCGCGCCGGTGATCCAGGCGGAAGCGTCGGAGGCTAGAAGCACAGCTAGGCCCATGATGTCTTGCGGTTGACCAAGCCGACCGGCGGGTATGCCTCGCAGGAAACGGCCTTCAAGGGTTGGATCGGACTGCATCCGAGCCGTCAGACTGGGATTGACGACCTGAGCCGGGGTGACGCAATTTACCCGCACCCCACGGTAGCTCCATTCGGTGCTGAGTTCGCGGGTCATCTGGATGACGGCTCCCATCGCCATGCTGTAGGCGATATGACCGCGTCCTAGCGCCGTCGAGCTGGCGAGCGATCCGATATTCATGATCGAGCCGCGGCCCTGGGCCAGCATCCTCTTCCCCGCCTCTTGGCACATGGCGAAGCGGCCAACGACGAGGTTTTGTAAGACGCGGAGGAGGTCGGCGATCGTCAAATCCTCCGGTTTGGAGAGATGCCCATCGCCGGCGATGTTCCCCAGGAAATCGACTCGTCCGTAAGCGGCGTCGACTTGCTGAAACAGTTCTGCGATGGCAATCGGGTCGGAGATATCCGTGCCGACGACGAGCGTTTTCCGTCCGAGCGCGCGAATTCTCTCGCCCGTCGCCTCCGCCCCGGCAAGATTGCGATCAACAAGCACTAAATCAGCGCCATGCTGAGCCAGCGCAAGCGCGGTGGCTTGACCGAGTCCTTGTGCTGCGCCGGAGACGACTGCGACTCGGCCGGCGAGTGAAAAAAGGTCATTGTTCATCAAGAGGTTCTCCTTGTGTTGGTGCCTTGGCACGAATGGAATTGCGGATCGTTGCTCCCGCGAGCAGGCCGCCGGCCAGCAGAATTGCAGCCATCGACCAGAGGCCCAGTTGTCCCAGGATGGTGGCTCCGAAAAAACCACCGATATTGGCGACGGAGTTGATCAGCGCGACGCCCCCTGCGGCTGCCGTTCCGGAAAGAAATACCATGGGAAGCGTCCAGAAGACCGGCAGCATGCTCATCATACCGGCCTGAGCTACGCACAGACCGGCCAGTGCGATCAGCGGCGTCGGGCCCCACGCCACCAAACTCCAACCGCTCGCCGCTATCAGTGCCGAACCAGCGAGGTGCCAACGGCGCTCGCCTGTCCGGTCCGAACTGATGCCAACCAGTGACATGGCGACGATCGCGCACAGATGCGGCAGTGCGGTGAGCAATCCGATCTGAAAGTTCGACGTCTGCGTGTACTGCTCTTTGATGAGCGTCGGGAAATACGCACCGCCGGCATTGGTACCGACTGCGACTGTGAAATAGATGGCGATCAGCAACCAAACGCGTGGCTGAAACATCGCCTGCCACTTGTCAGGGCCATGCTGCTGACGGCGGACACGGTCTTCCTCTGCCATGTGTTTTATCAGCCAGTCGCGCTGGTTGTCCGAGAGCCAGCGAGCGCTGCGCGGTGAGTCGTCCAGATAGAACAATACGGTTATGCCCACGACGGCGGTCGGTAGTCCTTCGAGAAGGAACATCCATTGCCACCCATGCAAGCCGCTCACGCCATCGAAATGATCCATGATCCATCCCGATAGCGGATTGCCAAGCACGTTGGACAGGCCGATCGCCAGCATGAAGAAGGCGGTCATCTTGGCTCGTTGACGATCCGGAAACCAATCGCTGAGGTAAAGAATGATTCCCGGAAAGAAACCCGCTTCGGCGACGCCCAACAGGATTCGCAACCCATAAAACGTCCAGACATCGTGAGCGAACATGGTGGCTGCCGAAACCAGCCCCCAGGTGATCATGATGCGAGCAATCCATTTTCTCGCACCGAAGCGGCGCATCAGTAGATTGCTGGGAACTTCGAACAAAATATAGCCGACATAGAACATGCCGTAACCAAGATCGAACATAGCCCTCGACAGCCCTAGATCATCCTGCATGGCCAACCGCGCAAACCCGACGTTGGCCCGATCCAGGATGTTCAGCACATACAATAGGCCGATGAACGGCACGATCCGCCAGGCCACTGCCCTCATCGTCGACTGCTCGATGTCATGCGTCATAGTGTTCTCCTAATAAAGCACAATGGCTCGTCCAGGGCCGCCATGACAGTCGCGAACCTTGACCGCAGCGAACAGAAAGTAGGCTCCCTCCGCTGGAATTTTGTCGATATTCACCAGAAACTCGACGCCAACCATCTCGCGACTGCCCAGCGCCCAGTAGGTCATGAGAGCCCGTCGCGGGTCGACACCGCCCAAATCAGGAGCATCGCTGACGACGCAACGAACGCCTTTGCTTTTCAAGTAGACGATCGCATCGGGGCCGGGAGCGGGCCAGCCTTCCGACTTCCCCGCCAATGGGTCGATCCACAACTCGGTGTCGGTCCGCATCGCAGTGTCGGTCCGCATCGGTTTGAGATGCCTGTCGTTGTGTCCCGTGTGAAAGATGACGACATCGCCAGGCTTCATAGTTCCCGTCGAGGCTTCGTAGGCCTGAATCTGGGCGACCGCAATTTCAGGCGATGCTGGCCACGATCCGGGTTGGGTCGAACCGACGAGCGATCGCACATCGATCACGCGTGCCTCGCCGCACGTCCAGTCAATCGGCACTTGCTCGGTCGTCATCTGGCTGGCTCCACGCCGGCCATATTTCTTTTCGTACTCTTGCAGCCAACCTCGAATCTCCGGCACATATTCGACCGGATTTTCATTCGGCGGCAAGGCAAACGATGGCGGCACAAGGTGTGTTCCGGCCATGCTGTCCATCAAATGCCCGTGATGCCACATGTCGAGATATTCGGAGTACGAGAAGTCGATCTTAAGATAGACTTGGCGATGATTCCCAGTGCCGATGCCGGGCGAAGTGAGTGGATAGTCGGGCGAGAGAGTTGGCGACAAATCAACGGCCCGCTTGTTGCGGCACGAGTCAATGAGCCGCTTCGGTAGGTCCCCTCCGACAATCGAAAATGCGCGGCCTTCACTATAGGGGCCATCTTTGTGTTTCGGACTGAGCAGACAATAGAAGGCTCCGGTCGCAGGTAATTCGCCCAAGTTCGTTGCTCCCTCGGTCCAGATCATGCCATACTTGAGCCCCGCATAGTGTGTGGGCTCCGCAAGATCGGGCAGCGGTCCCATGCTCGCGCTATCAGTGCCTAGCGTCAGCACACCACGCTTGCCCAGGAAATCCATACACTCGGGATCAGGGTCGGGATAGCCTGGCGCTTTGCGATCCAGAATATCGGCGATGAAGCGGCGACCGTCGGGCAGCGGTCGGTAGTACGTGTCCGAATAGTCGCTGCGAAATAGCACAACATCGCCGAAGCGGACTTGTCGATGCTGCTTCTCGAACCGCTCGACGTGCTCCGGCTTGACCAGCGGGCTGATACCCTTGGGTGCCTGATCCAACAGATCGCGCACATCGACGACACAGGCTTCGCCGCCGAACTGCCACGGTTCAATCTTGTCCGTATAGGCCAGACCCAGTGGCCCGGACTTCTCGCGTTTCAGCTCCGGTCGGGCTACCGAATGCGGTGGCACATCGAGCTGCGTCCCCGTATTGCCGTCGATAATTAGTGAATCGATATTGTAGGCCGACTCGGGACCAATGGTCCGCTGATGGATCAATGCGAATCGGGGAAACGGATGGCTCGGCCAGGTGCAAGGATACTCGGGAGCGATGAGCAAGGAGTGATCGACGAAACGGGACTTTTCAGCCAACGGAGGTTGCGCGACAACGCAATCGATCCACCCGAGACTTGCCAGTAGGGCAGGGCAGACATAACGGAATCGGAAGAGTGGTGTTCTCATCGGTGACCTCCTAGGGGCAATTGTCTTAAATCGGCGTGTCGCCGTCCGTAACCTTGCTCGCCGGCGGCGGTCTGGTAGCGAAGGATTTTCATGGCTGATAACTCCGAGATGGTTGGATCCGATGTGAACGAACGATGCAAGCCTCGATCGTCGATTATGGCGACAATCGTCCAGTGACTCCGTTGACCACATTTGGCAGTGGCTCGCCACGCAAAGCCATCACAGCGATCTTTGCAGCGGTCTCGCGGAGCGTCCGCACGGATTTCGGGCTGGCCGAGGCAATGTGTGACGCGGCGATGACGTTCGGCAAAGTCCGCAATGGACTGTCCGTCGGGATCGGTTCCGGGTCGCAGACATCGAGCGCCGCCGCTGAGATCTGCCCCGATTGCAGCGCGGCAACCAGCGATGGCGTGTTAATCAAATCGCCCCGCGCGAGGTTGATGACGATCGCCCCGCGTTTCATTCGCCCCAGCGATTCTGCGTTCAGCAGTTTCTTCGTCTGCGGAGTCGAGGGGCAATGCAGCGTCACGATGTCGGATTGCTCCAGCAGCTCGTCAAGCGTCACCGGCTCGCAACCGGCCGCTCGCACAACATCGGCAGGCACAAAGGCGTCGTAGACCAGTCGTCGCGACTTGAACGGCCCCAGCCTCGCTGCGACTTCACGACCGATGCGACCGAAGCCGACGATTCCCACCACCTGATCGCGCAAGGTCCGCATCTGATCGAGCGGCGTCGCCAGCCCCCACTTGCCATCGCGAATGTGTAACGTATTGGGCACGACCTGTCGCGTCGTCGACAGGATAAACGCCAAGGTGTGGTCGGCGACTTCATCAATACAATAGTCGGGAATGTTACAGACCGGGATGCCGCGCTCTTGAGCTGCTTTCAAATCGACATTATCAACGCCGACCCCGTAACGGACGATGACGCGAGCCCGCTCCATCACGCTAATCACTTCCGCATTGACGGGCGCGAATTGCGTGATGACCGCGTCGGCGTCCGCGACCAGGATCTTTGGCGCCGCAACTTGTTTGTCGTTTCCTGCGAGAACTTGAGCCCCAGCGGCCTGCAGGATGCTCTGCTCGATCTCGAGCGAAGGAAACGTGTAATCGGTGATGGCGACCAGTGACATGAGAGGCTTTCCAGTTCCAGTATAACTTTGAATCTTGACAAAGGTCTGATTGTCAGATAATCTAATTGAGCCATGACCCAACGTCAACCCTCACCCAAAGAGAAAGCGAGCTTTGCCGTGCAAACGCTGCGTCGTCCCAAAGTTCGCGATCAGGCTGCCGAGCAGATCAAGCAGCACATCATCGACAACAAGCTCGCG
>JBBQII010000031.1:0-13264 GCA_038324795.1 Gemmatales bacterium | reverse complement strand
GGGACCGTTGGCCACAGAGAAGTTGCTGGAACTGAAGAACAACGGCCAGTTGCACAAGTTCCATGAAATCTCGGTCGATCAGGTCAAATGGTACCCCGCCTCGCAGTTCGCCGACCTGTTCCCCGCGGGCGCTGCCGCGCCGGCGACGAAGGCCCCCGCAGTGGAACTGGAAGACGACGAACAGCCGCTGCCGGTGCAACTGCCGCGGCGCGAGGTGCGACGTTCAAAGAGCAAGGCCCCGTGGCTGGTGCTGGCCGGCATCATGCTGATTCTGGTCACCGGCGTGGTCGTGGGTGTGCGGATGTGGCCCGACCGGAACGCGGCGAAACCGAACGAGGGACCGGTGCGGGCGAATTCCGAAGAGGATCTTTCAAACGCGGTGGGACTCGTCGCCTGCGGGATTGAATTCACCGGGCAGCGCGGCAATCGTTGGGTGGGCGACACCAGTTCCGGTACCTGCTTTGTCGTCTCCGGCAATGGGCATCTGCTGACTAATCGACACGTCATCGAGGAAGTGGCCGACCTGCGGCGAAGTCAGCAGTTCAAGCGATTTCTCGGTACGAACGTACTGGAGGCGGAGCCGAAGATCTGGGTCTACCTGAATAAGCAGCGGCACGAAGCGCGAATCCTGCATGTCGACGACGACTACGATCTGGGCATCCTGCAGATCTCAACGTCGACACCGACGTACTTCGACCTGAGTTCAGCCGAGAAGATCCCGCGGCAGACGCGCATCGCGGCATACGGGTTTCCCGGTGTGGTCCGCGGGCGACTGACAGATGACGAAATCGGCCGGGAGATCGAACGGAAAGGCCGTTGGAGCGATTCGGCCAGAACGATCGACTTCTACTATAAGGCCCGTGACTTGGAGTTCTCATCGTCGTCGGGCACCATCAGCCGCATGTTGAACGAAGAAGTGGGGCGCACGTCGGTTGAACGCCGCGCGTGGATCGAACACACTGCGACAATCAACCCGGGCAATTCCGGTGGACCGCTCGTGGGTGAGAATGGAACCGTCGTCGGCATCAACACACTGGGCGGACCGTCCGGCACCGGCATCTTCTGGTCGCTCTCGCTGCCGCAGCTTCGCTCGCGCATTCAGCAGCACGTCCCCAACGCAAACTGGAAGTGATGCTTTTGAACGAGAATGGGGCGTGCGCGATGCACGCCCCGGTTATGGTTTCCCTCACTCGCCTTAAGCGAAAATCTCATCCACCACGCGGCCGGCCACGTCGGTCAGGCGGAAGTCGCGGCCGGCATAGTTGTAGGTGAGTTTTTCGTGGTCCAGGCCCATCAGGGCCAGAAGCGTCGCATGCAGGTCGTTGGTGTGCATACGGCCATCGACGGCCTTGATGCCGTACTCGTCGGTGCCGCCGTAGGTGAAGCCTTTCTTTACGCCGGCACCGGTCATGAACATCGGGTAGCCGGTGATGTTGTGGTCGCGGCCATCGACGCCCTGGGCGGTCGGCAGTCGGCCGAACTCGCTGCCGAAGATGACGAGCGTTTCGTCGAGCAGGCCACGCTGTTCCAGGTCCGCCAGCAGGGCGGCGGTTGGTTGATCAACCGATGAGCAGCGGTCGATCAGGCCCTTGTGCAGATTGTTGTGATGATCCCAGCCCGGCTGGCAGATCTCGACGAAACGGACACCCGCTTCGCTGAGCCGACGTGCCATCAGGCACTGGCGGGCGAACGAGCCGGCGGGGCCGGGTTTGATGCCGTAGGCGTCGCGCACCTTCTGCGGTTCCTTCGAGATGTCGAGCAGTTCAGGCACTTTGCCCTGCATCTTGAAGGCGAGTTCGTACGTCTCGATGATTCCGTCAACCGCATCGGGGGCACCCGGCGTTGCCGCCAGATCGCGGTTCATCGATTGGATCAGGTCAAGCTGCTTGCGCTGCAGGGCCGCGGGATCGGCGGCGCTCAGGTTGGGCAGGTAGCCGACATCGTTGATGCGCGTGCCCTGGTAGTGGGCCGGCAGAAACGCGCTGCCGTAGTTCACGGCCCCGCCGAAGTTGGGCGGCGGGTTGATGGTGATGTAGCCGGGCAGATCCTGGTTCTGAGTACCCAGGCCGTACATCATCCAGGCACCCATGCTGGGGCGGGTCAGCGCGGCGTTGGCGCTGCCGGTGTGCAGTTGCACGACGGCCTGCGGGTGGGCCGGGGTATCGGTGTGCAGGCCGCGCAGCCAGCAGAACTTGTCCGCCTGCTGGGCGATGTTCGGCAACAGTTCGGAGAACCATGAACCGTTCTGCCCGTACTGCCGGAACTTGAATTTGGAGGCGGTGAGCGTACCGCCCCCGGGACCCGGCTTGCCGCCATTTTGTTGCAGTTTCGCCTTGTACTCGAATGTATCCATCTGCGAGATCGAGCCCTGCATGAACAGGAAGATCACGCGTTTGACGCGGGGCGTGAAGTGCGGCTGCTTGGCGGCCAGCGGCTTCGGTGCCGCGGCATTGGCCTTGCGACCCTGTTCACCGAGCAGGCCGGCCAGCGCGAGATAGCCGAAGCCGGCCCCGGCCGACTTCAGGGCCTGCCGCCGCGAGATCGAGGAGGCAAGGGGCAGAGTGGTTGACATTGCAAAGATCCTTGGCTTGAAACTTACACTGTGCGGGTCGGCAATCACTCAACGCAAATAGCGGAATTCGGCAGAGGCATACAGCGCCTGAACCAGGGCCAGCCAGGCGGCGGTATGCGAATCCTTGACCGCCACGGCGGAATCGACAATCGGTTCACCGGTTTGATCAACCTGATCCGGGTCGAACGGCGGTTCGACGGGCTTTGCCGGGTCGGCGGACTTCTTCGGTGTGGCCTTCACGACCGGCTTGACGGCGGGACGCGGCTTGATCGATTGTTCGAAGTCGCTGACGAAAGCAAGGGCACGATCAGTCTCGGCGGTCGATGGTACGCGGCCGAGGACTTGCCGATAGATGTGGCGCACACGCTGATTGTCGTCGGCTGATTTCTCCGCTAACGTGCGCCCGGCCAGGGTGAGTGCCTGCTTGCGGACGAAGCTCGAATTGAGCAGGTACAGTGCCTGCGAAGGAACGGTCGTCGCATCGCGGCTGCCGGTGACGAGCGTCGTGTCGGCGGGGTCGAACGCTTCAAGCGTTTGCGGCATCACGCCGCGGACCAGCGGCAGGTAGACGCTGCGGGCGTGGCTGCCTTCAGCCTTGGTGCGGATGCCGCCCGCTTCAGGTCCGTTGTCGCGCATCTCGATCATCTTGAGTTCCTGGGCGGGTGAGCCTGTCGGGCGGGAGAGGTCAAGCGTCCCGGCGGCCTGCAGCGTGGCATCGCGAATTTCATCGGAGGTCAGTCGGCGCGGCGTGTGCCGCCAGACGAGCCGATTGGCGGGGTCTTCGTCGGTGGGAATCGCATAGTCGGCCGATGGCTGCGATGCGAGCCGATAGGCATGCGACAGCACGATCGAGCGCGCCAGCTTCTTGGTTGACCAGTCGCCGGCGATCAACTGGTTGGCCAGGTGGTCGAGAAGCTGCGGATTCGACGGCACATCGCCGGTCACGCCGAAGTTGTCGACGGTTTTGACAATGCCTCCGCCCATCAGATGCGACCAGACGCGATTGGCGAACACGCGCGGGGTCAGCGGGTTCTTCGGGCTCGTCATCCACTTCGCCAGTTCCAGTCGGCCGCTTTGCGCGGTGTTGACCGCCGGGGCGTCGGGCACGGCGAATGTCGTGAGGAACCCGCGTGGAACGACGCTGCCCAACTGCTCCGCCTCGCCGCGGATGCGCAGTTCGGTATCGGCAATCGTCGATGCATCGCGGACGCCGTGTACCGTCTGACTGCGTGAGGCCGGATCGGTCAGCTTGTTCAGCTCGCCTTGCAGGCGTTCGTACTTCAGACGGACATCCCGCTGTTTGGGGAAGCCGTTCGCGCCCTTGGCCAAGCCTTCCGGCGTATTGCGTATCTTTTCAAATTCGCTTTTCGCCTGATCGACTTCGGTCGTGAGCCTGGCAACTACTGCCGAATCGGCCGGTATGGCGTTCTCGCTGCTGAGCCGCAGCAGCATCGACGGATCGTAGTAGTCGAGCCCGCCGCCGCCCATCTTGTTGCGGACGCCGGCGCAGTTGTCGGTACTGGTGAAGATGCCCGCGAGGGCGTAATAGTCAGTCGTCGGGATCGGGTCGAACTTATGGTCGTGGCAGCGGGCGCAACTGACCGTCAGTGCCATCAGCGAGCGCGAGACGACGTCAATCTGCTCATCGACGTTGTCCATGACGAAACGAATTTTGAAGCGCTGGTTGACGTCCTTGACACCCAGGGCCAGGTAACCCGTGGCCGTCAGCAGCCGATCTTTGTCGGCCGCCGAATCGGCGGGCAGCAGGTCGCCGGCAAGTTGTTCGGTGACGAAACGATCGAACGGCACATCGGCGTTGAACGAGTCGATGACGTAGTCGCGGTACTTCCACGCGTGGGGGTAAGGGATGTTGCGCGACGGCCCCGTCGATTCGCCGTAGCGGGCGACATCAAGCCAGTGCCGGCCCCACTGTTCGCCGAACCGCGGCGACATCAGCAGACGGTCGACGACTTTCTCGAACGCGTCGGCCGAGCGATCGTTCACGAAAGCATCAATCTCGGCGGTGGTCGGCGGCAGGCCGATCAGGTCGAACGTCACCCGGCGGATCAAGGCCACCCGGTCGGCATCGCCGACGGGGCTGATCTTCTTCGCTTCAAGCTTCGCCAGGATGAAGCGATCGATGTCGCCCGCGGGCCAGGCGGTATCGCGCACGGCCGGCGCTTTCGGCGAAGACAGCGGCTGCCAGGCCCAATGGTTCGACTTCCGCTTGGCATACTCGGGCGTGATCTTGCCCAGCGTTGCGGGGGCCTTCACAGTCGGCCACGCCGCACCGTCCTTGATCCAAACGGTCAAGTCGGCAATCTGTTCATCGGTCAGGTACTTGCCTTCAATCGGCATGCGCTTGCGGTCGCCGGCGACCACGCGCTTCAGCAGAATGCTGGCCTCCGGCTTGCCGGGCACCACGGCCTTGCCGGTGTTGCCGCCGATCAGAAGTCCGTTACGATCATCGACACGCAACCCGCCGGCCGGCTTGGTGTCGGCCGAGTGACAGGCATAGCAGTGCTCGGCCAGGATGGGACGGACCTTCTTCTCGAAGAACTCGAGACGGGCGTCTTCCGCCTGCACTGCCGAACCCGCCACCAGACCAAGCATCAGCAGTATGCCGCGCATCGAAGTCTCCAGGAACCGCGGGGCACTTCCGTTCCATCACGGAGATGCACCCTAATTTACTCGACAGCAACCGACCAATACAGCGTCAATATGATCAATTTGGTGATGTATTCAACCCAGATAGGCGTGCGAACTTCCTACTCTGTCAAAACACCGGGACCGGTCGACGGTTCCGACAAAACAGGGCAATGATCGCCCACAGTATGGCGGCAAGGGCGAGCAGATGCTCCGTTTCCGGTACGACTGAGGTAGACGACAGCAGCAGCTGATCGCCTGAACGCAGCAGGCATACCGCTGTTGCAGAGGTGACCGATCGGGGCGATCTTGCCCCCATCGAGTTAGCCACCGATCGGCCGAAAGCCGATCGGTTAGGCTGAACTAACCGGTTGTGTCAGGCAGCACTGTTAAGCGGCGCAGTCTCCCGCAGCCGATGCGCGAACGGCGAAGGTGGGAATTCATGACGAGCAAGGTATGAAACTGCCGATTAAACCGACGTCATGCGCTGCTAGCAGTCTGCGCTCCGGCATCTTGCACAGTGATCACAACAGCGTCGTCATCACATTGATGATGCGAAGTTATTCAGACAGATCGCGCGAACAATAGACGGGGTGGAACATGGCCGATGCACGGAAACAAGCACGCCGAACAGCCTGGCCCGTGGCCTTCTGCGGGCTCATTGCGTGGACGGCACCGGTCGATCCTGCATTCGGTCAGAAGGATGCTGGCTGGACGAAGATTCAGCCGCAAGCTGCAATTCACGACCCGGCCTCGACGATCATCCGCGCTCAGGCAGTCGAGAAGGTGCCCGAAGCGCCTCCCTTGTCTATGGTGGCAACGTCCGGGCTGACGGTCGATCAGCTGATTCAGATCGCCATCGAGCGGAACCCGCGCCTGGCTCGCGCATCGTTCGCGGTCGATGCGGCCGAGGGGAAGCGGATCCAGGCCGGGTTGTACCCGAACCCGATCATCAGTGCCACGGGCGATGAGCTGGGTGATCGGACGGGCCCCGGCGGCATCTGGTCCGCGCCGCAGATCAACCAGGAGATTGTCACGGGCCGGAAGCTGTCGCTGAGTCAGGCGGTGGCCGCGCTTGAAGTCGATCAGGCCACTCTCGGAATTCTGAACGAACGGTACGCGATCATCGGTCAGGTGCGTTCGGCGTTCTACGATGCGTACACGCTGCAGCGCCGTGCGGAGATTCTCAAGTCGCTGGCAACGCTGGTCGAACAATCGGTCGGCACCGGTCGGAAGCTGGTCGAAGGCGGCAACATCGCCCGACTGGATCTGATTCAACTCGAAGTGCAGTACGAACAGGTGGTGGCCGACCTGGAGGCCGTCAATCGGGAATTGCCGGGTGCCTTCCGGCGACTTGCCGCCGTCACGGGCGACAGCACGATTCCGTTCGCGCGACTTGAAGGGGCCTTCGAATCCGAAGTGCCGCTCTATGACTTGGACCGCGGCGTGGACATCGTCCGCGAGGTGCATCCGGAAGTGCGTTCCGCCAAGGTCGGCGTCGACCGCGCGCAGGCTGCACTGCGGCGTGCCCAGGTCGAGCCGATTCCCAATCTCACGTTGGCGAGCGCCTATGTCCGGCAGAACCAGAATGCCTCCAGCGACTGGATGGTCGGTGTCAGTCTGCCATTGCCGACATGGAACCGCAATCAGGGGAACATCCGCACTGCCCGTGCGGAGATCGGCGTCAATGCCTCGGATGTCGGGCGCGTTCAGAACGAACTTGTCGATCGGCTCGCGACGGCCCACCGTCAGTATGCCGCCGCCCGGCAACGGGCCGAACGGTACCGTCTGGCCATCATTCCGCGGGCGGAGGAAACGTTCAAGCTGTCAACCGACGCGTTCAAGGGCGGTCAGTTCGAGTACCTGCGCGTGCTGCAGGCACAGCGATCGTTGATCGAAGCACGCCTCGAATACAACCGATCGCTCGGCGATGCATGGAAGGCCGCCGGGGAGATTTCAGGCCTGTTGCTCGAAGAGGCCTGGCCGCCGAAATCGCCGGCAAAGTGAGTCGCCGACGCGCAGCCATGTCGGCCTTTCGTATTGACAAGCGACCGTCAACGGCGATAATCGAACAACAAGGAGATTCCCGATTTGTTGAACAGGTCGATGACGTTGCTCGTCTGCCTGCTGGTGCTGCTGCCCCAGCGAGTCTGCACGTGCGCGGGCGAACTGGTCTCGTGCAATGATCGCACGTGTGCCGTCGCTCCGGTGGAACCGCCAGTCGCCGTGCCGAAGGGCAAATGCTGCAAGCACCGTCACCACGATGAAGTGGCAGACGCGTTGGCGACTGCCGAACCGGCGACCCATCAGCATGAACGCCATCAATCCGAATGCCCATCCATCAATGCATCGCTGGTTGTTGATCTGATCAAGCCGGGTGTCGATCTTCTCGATCCGGTTATCGAGCCGACGTCGCTGCTCAATCCGTTCGATGTCATCTTCGATGTCCGCCCGCGCCTGCCGGACGTCGTCGTGGCGGCTCTCGACCCACCTCTCTATCTGACCCTGCAGAACTGGCGAAACTAGCCTTCCCGTCGGCCCCGTTCTGGTGCCGCTGAGCGCTGAATCCGCGCTTATGATCCCGTTTCAAACCGTCGGCTGACGTCTTAAGTCTTCCTTCACCGGAGTGCGCTATGCATTACCGAAAGTACGCGTCGAAAGTTGTGTTGGTGCTTCTTGCAGTCGGCCTCGGGGCCGGTGCATTCGAAACACGGCAGCGCTGGCTGCCGATCATCGTGCCCGATTCGACGGCGAAGGGCAAAGACCAGGATCACGGGCATTCGCATGACGAAGACGGAGGACACATTGACGGCGGGCACGACCACGGCCACGACCACGGCCATGGCGAAGGGGTCCGACTCAGCGTGCAAGCGATCGACAATCTCAAGCTCGATGTCGACCTGATCCTGCCGCAGCCGTACTTCCGCACGGTTCAAATTCCCGGTTCGGTCGTCGATCGACCCGGGGAGACCGATCGCGGTGTGACCGCACGCGTCGGCGGCATCGTCACGGAGATCAACGCGAGGCCCGGCGACACCGTCAAGGCCGGCGACCCGCTGTTCACCATCCAGATCGTCAGTGAATTTGCCCAGAGCGCACAGACGGAACTGGTGAAAGCGGCCCGCGAACTGAGCATTGCCGACGCCAAGTTGAAACGCAGTGCCGAACTCGTGAAGATCGGCACCAAGTCGGCTGCGGACCTCATTGAGGATGAGAATCAGGTCAAACGAATCTCAACGCTGATCCAGGCCGTGCGACGCCAGTTGCTGACCATCGGCCTCACCCCCGCCCAGATCACCGATGCGGAGAATGGCAGGATCGTCACGGAGATTGTCGTCATCGCGCCGGAGCGAGTACCCGGTGCCCGAGATGCCAAAGACAAAGTAACATCGGCCGAAAAAGCGGAGCCGACCGTCTACGAAGTGCAGGATCTGAAGGTGCAGTTGGGCGAATCGGTTCAAGGCGGGCAGGCGCTCTGCACGCTGTCGAATCATCGGATTCTGTTCATTGAAGGCCGGGCGTTCAAATCGGAAGCCAAAGTGCTGGCCGACGCGGCAAAGAACAACTGGGAAGTGAAGGCCGAGTTCGCGGACGAGGCCCCGGGCGATTGGCCGGCGCTCGGGCCGTTGTATATCCAGCATCTTTCCAACGCGGTCGATCCGATATCGCGGACGTTCTCGTTCTTTGTGCCACTGATGAACCAGTCGGAATCGTACACGAAGAACGGCAACACCTACTTCGTCTGGCGATTTCGGCCGGGGCAGCGAGTGCTGCTGAAAGTGAACGTCGAACGGGTGCGCTTCGACAAGAAGAACAAAGAGGACGAAGTCTTCGTGCTGCCGATCGCGGGACTGGTGCGCGAAGGCGGCGAGGCATTCGTGTTCAAGCAGAACGGCGACTTCTTTCAGCGGATCAAGGTCCGGGTTCTGCATGAAGATCGCGATGAGGTGGTGATCGCCAACGATGAAAGCATCCGCCCCGGGCAACCGATCGTCCGCAATCAGGCGTCAGCTTTAAACCGCGCGCTGAAGGCGAATGGCGGTGCCCCCGTGGAGAAGTGCTGCGACCACTGACAGGAGCCGATAATGCTCAACGGACTGATTCGTTTATCGCTTCGCAACCGGCCTGTCGTCGTGGGGCTATGCCTCGTCGCGCTGGTCTACGGCGGCTATCTGACGACGACGATGCCGATCGACATCTTTCCCGATTTGGATCGGCCTCGCGTTGTCGTGATGACCGAATGTCCAGGTCTGGCGCCGGAAGAAGTTGAAACGCTGGTGACGTTTCCGCTGGAATCATCGCTGCTTGGTGCCGCGGGAGTGCAGGACGTGCGCAGCCAGTCCGGGTTCGGCTTGTCGGTGATCAATGTCGAGTTCGACTGGAACACCGACATCCGCACGGCCCGCCAGATTGTGCAGGAACGTCTGGGGACGGTCATCAGCGATTTACCGCCCGAACTGAAGCCGCAAATGGCCCCGATCAGTTCCATCATGGGCCAGATCATGGTGGCCGGGATTCGAAGGCAGCCGGGACCGTTGGGCGGCGAACTGGTTCCCGTGCGCGACACGCCGTATTACGCGGAGCGGGTCCGCCGGGGCGACGAACTGGAACTGGCGGCATGGTTGCCCGGCAGCCGCCGCGACCTGAATACGTGGAAGCGCGTCGATGTGCGGCAAGCCGAGTGGGCCGCACCCTCATCCGGGGGCGAACAACGGGCCACGGCATTACTGGACGGCGTCCGCCGGGATGTTGTATTCCCCTCCGAAGCGCAGCGCGCTCTCGACTTGCGCACGCTCACTGACTGGGTCATTCGCCCCAGGTTGCTTAAGACCGCGGGAATTGCCCAGGTGATTGTGCTGGGCGGCGGACGCAAACAGTACCAGGTGCACGTCAACCCCGTCCTGCTGAATGAACATGAGATTACGCTTGCACAGGTCGAACAGGCGCTGAAGGACAACAATGTCAACTTCTCCGGCGGCTATTCAGTTCAGGGGGGGATCGAAAAGCCGATCCGCGTTCTCGGCCGACTGGGCCCCGATTCCCCGCAGGTCATCAACGACCTCGAAAACCTGCCGATCAAAACCACACCACAGCGGACGATCCTGTTGAAGCAGGTCGCCCGGGTGGTGGAAGGTCCGCAACAGAAGCGCGGCGACTCCAGCATCAACGGCTTCCCCGGAATCGCCTTGCGGATCTCCAAGCAACCCCATGTCGATACGCGGGCCGTCACGGACGCGGTGAAGGTCGGGCTGCTCGAGGCGGAGACATCGCTGCCGATGGACGTCATTGTGGAAACCGATCTCTACCAGACGCGTGACTTCATCGATCGCGGCGTCTACAACGTCGGCGAAGCGATGGCGATCGGGGCGGCCCTCGTTCTGATCATTCTCTTTCTGTTCCTGATGAATTTCCGCACCACGTTCATCTCGCTGACGGCCATTCCATTGTCGCTGGTGCTGACCGCGTTGATTTTCAAA
Source organism: Gemmatales bacterium (assembly GCA_038324795.1). GTDB lineage: Bacteria > Planctomycetota > Planctomycetia > Gemmatales > Gemmataceae > JAIOQJ01. The sequence continues at coordinate 2,569 of JBBQII010000031.1, read as the reverse complement.
CTGATCGGCAAGATTACCGGCACGGAACTGTCGATCAACATCATGACACTTGGCGGCATTGCCGTCGCCATGGGTGAACTGGTCGACGACGCGATTGTCGATGTCGAGAACATCTACCGCCGGCTGCGCCAGAACAGCGCATCGCCGCTGCCGAAGCCGGTCCTGCGCGTCATCTACGATGCGAGTGTTGAGATACGCTCGGCCATTGTGTTCGGTACCATTCTCGTCATCATGGTCTTCCTGCCGTTGTTCGCGTTGACCGGTATCGAGGGCCGGATGTTCATGCCGCTGGGCATCGCGTACATCCTTTCCATCCTGGCGTCGTTGCTGGTGTCGCTGACCGTCACCCCCGTTCTGTCGTCGTATCTTCTCGGCGGCGTCCGCGGCGCGGGGCACGATCGCGATGGGCTGTTCGTGCGCGGACTGAAGTGGGCGGGAGCCCACCTGGTTCGCTTCAGCATGCACCGGATCAATCTGATCCTGGCGGTCACGATTCTGCTGATCGCCTATTCCGGTTGGCGGCTGTCGATCATGGGGCGCAACTTCCTGCCGGCCTTCGACGAGGGAACCGTGCAGGTGAATGTCACGCTGCCGGCCGGCTCGTCGCTGGAGGCATCCAACCAGGCGTCCGACATGGCGGATCACGTGTTCCGACAGCTTCAGTCGCCGACGGACGGCTCGAAACCGCTGATCCTGGCATTCATGCGGAGTTCCGGGCGAGCCGAACTGGATGAGCATGCCGATCCGCCGAATTTCAGCGAGTTCCTGGTAACCATCAACCCTGCCAGCGGCAAAGACCGCAAGACGGTGCTTGCTGAAATCGAAGAACGGGTTAAAGCGGGCGTGCCCGATGCCGCGGTCGAGGTGGAACAACCGCTCGCGCATCTCATCAGCCACCTGATCTCCGGTTCGACCGCGCAGATCGCCATCAAGATCTACGGCGACGATCTCGACGCGCTCGAACGCATCGCCGGCGACGTCAAAGGGGCCATTGACGGCGTACCGGGCATCAGTTCCGTGGCCATCGAACCGATCCGCAAGATCGACGAAATTCATATCCGCCTGCGGCCGGACCGTCTTGCCTACTACGGCGTCAGCCGGGCCTATGTCGGTTCGTTCCTGCAGACCGCCATGCAGGGGGAAGTGGTCTCGCAGGTCGTCGAAGGACAACGACGCTTCGATCTGCTCGTCCGCTTCGACGACAAGTTTCGCACCGACTATGCGAACCTCGGCCAGTTGCGCATCGACCTGCCGGACAAGAGCCAGGTGACACTCGACAAGCTGGCCTACATCACCCCTCCGACCGGGGGCGACAGCGGTGCCAACCAGGTGAAGCGCGACAACGTCCGCCGTCGGCTCGTGGTCCGCTGCAACGCGCGCGATCGCGATCTCGCAGGCGTCGTTGGCGATATTCGCAAGAACGTGGCCGAGAAGGTGAAGCTGCCCGAAGGCTATTTCATCGAGTACGGCGGCCAGTTCGAAAGCGAACAGCGTGCCTCGCAGTTGATTCTTGTTCTGGCCATCTTCGCGCTGATCGGCATGTTCTTCGTGCTGTTGATGTTGTTCCCGTCATGGCGAATCGTCACGCAGGTTCTCACGGCCATACCCACCGCGTTCATCGGCGGCGTGCTCGCGCTGGCGATCACCGATCAGAAGCCGAGCGTGGCCGCATGGGTCGGCTTCATCTCGCTGGGCGGTATCGCGGCACGCAACGGGATTCTGCTGGTCACGCATTACATTCATCTGATGAAGCATGAAGGCGAAACCTTCTCGGAAAGCATGATTCTGCGCGGCAGCCTTGAACGGCTGTCGCCGGTGCTGATGACAGCCCTGACAGCAGGCATCGGACTGGTGCCGCTTGTCATCGCCGGGCAGGAACCGGGCCGGGAGATTCTCTACCCGGTCGCCACCGTGATCCTCGGCGGCCTGTTCACCTCGACCTTCTGCGAGTTCCTGATTCGCCCCGGCCTGTTCTGGCGCTACAGCGGCCGCGATGCCGAACGACTGGCCAGGCGGGAAGAGAAGCCCGACGGTCTGGATGATGTGATGGATCTCGACACAACCCCCTTGCACGGTGCGACCGCGTAAGGGCGGCACCACCAAGGCAATTGCATCAGAATCCGTGAAGAAGCGCAAGTCCGGCAGGTGACGTTTGACAGTTCCAACCGTCGTATGGAAGTTAGAGGCGACCTTCGCCCATCTACACGGAGGCGGTGATGAAACGGACGCGTATTGCGAAGTTTCATCACCTGTTCGTTGAACCGCCTGATCATCGGCGGTGGCACGAGCTGCTTGTCGTCGCCCCGGCGATCTGTGGCACTCCCGGCGGCTGCGGGGAGTTCACCGCGTCTGAGACATTCGACCAAACGAAGCTCGAATGGTTGCAGCTAATCTTGAAACTGCCCAACGGGATTCCGTCGCACGAAATGTTGTTTCCCTATAACCACCCTACCGGAGCCGCGTTCCTCTCCCCCCTCGCGAAGACGATGATGTTGGAGGTGAGATTGTGGAGAGTTCGTTTCAATTGAAGCCCAGCGACGGGTCGTTGCGGGAGTTGGCACTGACCGGC
>JBBQII010000030.1:0-13389 GCA_038324795.1 Gemmatales bacterium | reverse complement strand
AGCCGGGCTTCGCCGCCGCTCTGGCCCCGCGTGTAGCGGAAGACGCGTGAACCCGAGCGCAGCACGACGTACGGAATCAGCTGCTTGAAAGCGGGGTCGTCTTCCACCTCGCCGCGCGGGCGGAATTCATAACCGACCGGGTCGAGCAGAAGCCGTCGGGTATTCTCGTCGAACGGTCGAAAACCGGTGAATGCCCCGGCGGCGCGCCATCGTTCTTCAGGAATCACCAGAACGCGTTCACGGGCTTTGATCGGGTCCATGCCGCTGGTTCCTACTTGATGGCGAGCCCGAAGATTTGCACACCGATGGCCAGACCGATCATCACCACGATGATGATGAGCGCCAGGCGGATCATGTCGGTGGTGGTCTTGCGGGCCAGCTTCTGTTCGAGCAGGCGCTGGTCGCCGGTCTCGATGGCGAGCTGCAGTTCGCGTTCGTAACGGCACTCGGGGTACTCGCGCACCTGATCCTCGCTGAGTACGCCCGGGGCGGATGCCGCCGGCGGCACAGGCAGGACCGCGAAATCGAATTCGAGATCGTTGTCGGGCGCGAACGTGGCGGGGTTGAGAATCCTGCGGACGCTGTCGGGCAGCAGTGCCCAGGTCTCGCGTACCATACGGGGTTCCGGCACGGGCCGAACGAGGATCACCTTGCTGCCGTCGACCAGCGTCTGCGCTGCCCCGAACAGAAACGGGCCATCGCCTTCGCGCGTCATGACGTTCAGAGCCCCGACGGTTCGCGGCGGCAGCGGTTCCGGCGGCCAGTCGAGATCCGGCAGACTGCCGCGCGCATCGTAGTTCACCGGATAACGGTCCGCGATGGCGAACGGGTCGTGCAGCAGGTTGTAAAGCTCCCTGCCCATGATCAGCAGATGCAACCGCCCGTGCCGTCCCCGGCCGATGATGACGTGCATCTTGCCGAGCGGCCGGGCGAACAGCGCTTCCTCGTCACCGGGGTGACGCCAGCGGCCGTGGAGATCAACCAGTGCCTGCTCATGTTCGTCAGGCACGTTCGACGACCGGGCGCGCACGACGGCACCGTCGAGAAGCAACTGCTGAATCGTTAAGTCGATGACTGGCATACCGTGCCATGATACGGACTGGTCACCGCAGTGCCCGCTGCAGCGCCTCGGCCAGCGTCCGCAATGCGAACGGTTTACCCAGAATCTCGGCGAAGCCCGAACGGGCGGCCTGGTCCCCGTCGATCGCCCCGCTGTAGCCGCTGGTGAGAATGACCGGCAGATTCGGCCGCAGCCGATGCAGGGCCTGGGCCAGTTCGGTGCCGGTCATCTTCGGCATGGTCAAGTCGGTGATGACCGCCTTGAAGCGGTCGGGCTCATTCTGAAACGCGTCGAACGCCTTGACCGGATCGGTGAACGAGACAGGCATGTAACCGATCTGTTCCAGCACCGCGGTCGCCAGGGAGACGATACCCGCTTCGTCATCCACGAACAACACTGCCTCGCCATTGCCTTGCGGCACGTCGGGCCGTTCGGCCACGCGCGAATCGGGGATGCTGCCCGATACCGGGAAGTAGACCTGAAACATCGTCCCTTCGCCGGTCCGACTGTCGACCGAAATGGTCCCGTCATGCCCGCGGACGACGCCGTGCACGACCGCGAGCCCCAGCCCCGTGCCTGAGCCGGTCGGCTTCGTGGTGAAGAACGGTTCGAACAGATGCTCCATAGCCGTGGATTCGATACCCGTGCCGGTATCGCCGACCGACAGGCGGATGAACTCGCCTTCGCTCAGGGGCGGATGATTGCGCGCGAATCCCGAATCGACGACGACCGTTTCAAGCGACAGGCTCAGCTTCCCCTGATCGCCCATCGCCTGCACGGCGTTGGTGCAAAGGTTGATCACTACCTGATGAAGCTGCGTCGGATCGCCGACCAAGGGCGGCAAGTCGGACGCGATGAACGCCTCGACGCGGATGCCCGACGGGGCGGAAGCGCGAATCAGCTGGATCGCCTCGCGCACGATCGGTTCAAAGTAAATCGGCTTGCGTTCGGGCGTTTCGCGCCGGCTGAACGCCAAAATCTGCTTGACGAGGTCCTTCGCGCGGTTGGCCGCATGCAGCACTTGTTCGATATGCTCCGGCACGCGCGCATTGCCGGACGCCTTGATCAGTTCGGCATAGCCGATGATGCCGGTCAACAGGTTGTTGAAGTCATGCGCGATGCCGCCGGCCAGTTGCCCCAGCGCTTCGAGCTTGCGCGATTGCTGCAGCTGGGATTCGAGCAACTGTTGCCGTTCCTGTGCCTCCTTGCGGCTGCTGATGTCCCGACAGGACCAGAGCAGGTTGCGCGTCCCGGCGTCGGCATCGGCCACGGGGGTGAAGGTGATCTCCGCGTGAAGCCGCCGGCCGGGCAGCGTGAAGAACGTTTCGAACAATTGCGGCCGGCCTTCGCTCATCGCCTGATCGGCCCGATCGCGCAATGAGCGCGTCGCTTCCGGGGTACAGGCGAAGACAGTGTCCGCCATCTCTTCGAGCCGTCGGCCGGGAATCGTTGCCGGCCCGGTCGGGCCGAGCGTCTGCTCGACAAAATCGAGGAACTTGCGGTTGGTCGAGGTGATGCGGTAGCTGTCGTCCGGCAGGGCGGAGAACAGCACCAGTTTGTCCGGTGTCGCGTTATAGATCAGCGACAGCATCCCCTGGCTTTCCCGCAGGGACACCAATGCCCGGCGATGCGTACGCCGTTCAGCCGCCTCGCGCATGGCCCGGTTCACCGCGGGCACGAAGCGGATCAGGTTCCCTTTCATCAGGTAGTCGCTGGCACCGGCCTTGATCGACTCGACGGCGATATCCTCGCCGACGGTGCCGGAGACCAGGATGAACGGCACATCGGCCGCGATCTCATGATGGATGGCCAGTGCCTGCATGCCATTGAAGCGGGGCATCGAATAGTCGGAAATTACCAGATCCCACTCTTCATCGTTCAACGCCGTACGGAAGGCGTCAGCCGTTTCCACGCGGATCGGTTGCGAATCGTAGCCGCCGCGATTGAGTTCACGCAACAGCAGCGCGCAGTCGTCCTCGGAGTCTTCGACGAACAGAACTCGCAGTGGTACGGACATCACATGGCCTCGTCCTGCGGGGGCGGTGTCTCATTCAACAGGAGCCAGTAAATCCCGAGCTGGCCCATCGCCGTCATGAAGCTGTCGAAATCGACCGGCTTGCGGATATAGCTGTTCGCACCTAACTTGTAGCACTGCAAAATGTCCTGCTCTTCCTTGGACGACGTCAGGACAACGACACGGATCAGCGCAGTGCGCGGATCGTTTCGCAGGCGCTTGAGCACCTCCCGCCCGTCGAGCCGCGGCAACTTCAGATCGAGCAGCATGACTGACGGCAGGATCGACGTATCGCGGCCCTGGTGCAAACCGGTACCGAACAGAAAATCGAGTGCTTCGACTCCATCGCGGGCAACCACTACTTCATTAAGGATGTGGTTGCGCTTGAACGCCCGCATTGTCAGCGCGACGTCGTCCGGATTGTCTTCCACCAGAAGGATCGGCCCGTTATTCAAGTGTCAGTTCTCCATGGGCATTTTCGCTCAAAGTGAAGTAAAAACAGGCACCGTGCCCCGGCTTGCCGTCGGCCCAGAGGCGTCCCCCGTGCCGATGCACGACGCGCTGGGCCGTCGCCAGGCCAATGCCGTGGCCATCGAACTCATCCGGCCGGTGCAGCCGTTGAAACGGCTGGAACAGCTTGTCCACATAGGTCATGTCGAACCCGGCCCCGTTGTCGCGCACGAACAGCACCTGTCGGCCGTTCTCGTCCCTGCTGCCGAACTCGATGTAGGCGCGTTCTTTTCTGCCGGTGTACTTGAATGCGTTGCCCAGCAGGTTCTCGAGCAGCACACGCAGCAGGTTCTTGTCGCCATCGGTCGAAATGTTCGGCACGATGGTCCAGTCAACCTGCCGATCGGGATTCGCGGTCTGCAACCCGTCCGCGATCTTGCGGGCCAGCGTGGAAAGGTCGACATGCGACCGCCGCAACTCGGCCCGGTTGATTCGCGACAGGTTCAGCAAGTCGTCGATCAGTTCGCCCATGCGCTGGCTGGCGGCCCGCACCCGGCGAAGGTAATCCTGCCCGTCGGCATCGAGACGCTCGTGGCAGTCTTCCAGCAGCGCCTTGCTGAAGCCGTCGATCGACCGCAGCGGCGCCCGCAGATCATGCGATACCGAATAACAGAATGCCTCGAGTTCCCGGTTGGCATCCGCCAGCTGCGCCGTGCGCTCGGCCACGCGCAGTTCGAGATCGTGGTTCGCCCGGCGGATGAATTCCTCATTCCGGCGATTCGCGGTCACGTCCTGCACCGTCGACGCCACGCCGATGGTGCGGCCGTCCTCATCGATCAGGGGCGTATTATACCACTCGCATTCGATATAAACGCCGTCCTTGCGCACGTTCTGGTTCGTGCTGCGCATGCCGCCCCGCTGCGTTATCAGCGCACTCCAGATTGCGTCAACTTGCGGCCGAACTTCGATCGGGATAATCAAGTTCAGATGACGGCCGAACGCTTCCCGCTCGCTGTAACCGAAGATCCGTTCGGACGCGGCGTTCCACGACACCACGCGTCCCCCGATGCTCCATTCGATCACGCCCAGCGGTGTCTGCTGAATGTGCAGCAGCCGCCGCTGTTCACTTTCACGCAATCGGTCCACTGCGGAGCGATGATCGGTAATGTCGCGCGCCATGCAGGCGATCCAGTGGATCTGTCCCGCCTCGTTCGGCAACGGCACCAGCACCGTGTTGAACCAGCGCGTGCCGACCGGCAGTTCGAGCGCGTGTTCGCGCGTGATTACTTCCTTGCCGCTCTGGCACGAACGGAACGCGGCCACCAGCGATTCAGGGATCCCCGCGGGCAGCATCGCGCAGGCATCGCGGCCAATCATGTCGATCTTGTTGAACCCGGTGATCTGCTCGCAGGCGGGGTTCATGGTTTCGCATACCCACTCCCGCCCGCGCTGCGCCAGGATCAGCACCGCGTCGCTGGTGTGCTCGAACAGTTCAAGGCAACGCAACTCGGTTTCGCGAAGCGTCATCTCGATACCATGCCGCTCGCTGGCTTCCATCGCCAGGGATACAAGATCGGCCAGTGCCGCGGCGAACAACTCCTCTTCCGCCGTCCATGTCCGGGCCGGACCGACGTGCTCCAGACAGACGACCCCGCGCAATTGCCCCCGGCAGCGGACCGCGGCATCCATCATCGACGTGATGCCCAGTGGAACCAGGTAGTGGTCCTTGTACTCGCGCGTGCGCGGGTCGCCGCGGGCATCGTGCGCGACGATCAGCCGCTGTTGTTCCATCGCCAGAAAATAGGCCGGGTGCTGGCGAAATTCGAGTTCCGTGCCGTCGGAATGCACCCCCGCGCTGTAATCGAACAAATCGATGCAGCGGATCTTCGAGCGAGGCTCGTCATAGAACCAGATGCTGCTGCGATCCACATCCATCGCGCTGCCGGCTACTTCCGTGATCTGCCGCAGGTCGTCGATGAGGTTGTCGCCCAGAAACGAGCGCGTGCGCGTTAAATGCAACAACGCGGAGGTCGCCCACTGCAGTTGGTTCTCCCCGCGAATGCCGGACGGGCGCGACCAGCGCAGGTTGGCCGTCCGCAGTTCGCGCGCCACGGACGGCAGCAGCCGTTCCATGTGCAGCAGATCAATCGCTTCGGAAGCCCCGATGCGAACAGCCTCCAGGGCAGACAACTCGGTGGTGCCCGTGCATAGCACGAAAATCGGAGTTTCGAGCCCGGCCAACGCCCGTTCGGCCATGATGATGACCGGCGTCAGGTCGGTTTCGGTATCGGTGAACAGAAGCTGGTATTTGCTCTCGCGAAGTGCTTTCTTCAGCTCGACCCGAGTGGTCACAGTGATCGACTCGGGAGCGTATTCACGCGCAAGCCGCTCCTTCACGGCCATCTGGGCCGTCTCGGTGCAACACACGAACATCACTTCCAGGGGCGGTTTCATGCAGGCAGCCCGGGCAGGCGAGATTCAAACTGACAAAGTATACGACGCAAACGGGAGGAGGGGTTCCCCGAAAGTGTAGGCCATGTAAGGTAGTTCATCCACGGAGATTGCGGATTTCGGATTGTGGATTTCGGATTTCGGACAAAGAACTCAATCCGGCGCGTAGACCGTACGGCCACCGTCGACCGGCAGGCAGACCCCGGTGATGAAATCGTTCTCGATCAATGCGATTGCCGCCTGCGCGATGTTTAGCGGGCTGCCTTCGCGCTTGACGAGTGTCGCGTTGATCGCCTGCTGCTTCTCGTCTTCGGGAAGATCGGGCGGCAGCATCACGGGCCCGGGCAGGATGCAGTTGACGCGTACCTTCGGGTTGCGGCTGGCCAGTTCCACGGCCATGCACCGCGACAAGGTGCTGACGGCCCCTTTGGAAGGGAAATAGGCCGCGTAGTTGAGATAGGGCCGTACTTCCGCCCAATCGCCGACATTGATGATCACGCCACCTTCAGGCTGCTTCACCATCGCCAGACCCGCATGCTGGCAGCACAGAAACGTGCCGAGGGTGTTAATGTCGAAATGCTCGCGCACATCGGCCGCAGTCACTTCTTCGAGCTTCTTGCTCTTCCAGATCGCGGCACAGTTGACGAGAACATCGAGTTGACCGAACGCCGCCAGCACATCAGTGACCAGTTTTCGCACCGCGGATTCATCGGCCAAGTCGGCTTGGAACGCTCGCGCGTTCACACCCTTCTTGTTCAGCAACGCCACCAGCTCGGCGGCATCGGCGGAACTCGATCGGTAGTGGATGGCCAGCGAATAGCCTCGCTCGGCGAGGGCTTCAGCGACATGCGAGCCGACCCGGCGCTTGCCGCTGCCGGTGACGAGGGCGACTTTAAGGGAAGGCATCGAACAACTCCGGTTGCGGTCGGGGCGACGCCGCAAGCGGCGCGGCGTCAGATGATTTTGCCGATGGGGTAAACGCTGCTCGGCATGATCGGGTTGGGCCGGCCCGCGACGTCGTAGACCATCGCGTGCGGATCGATCCCAAGGTTATGGTAGACCGTGGCCAGCACGTTCGGGTAAGGAATCGGGTCATCCTTGGCGTCGGACGCCTGCGAGTCGGTCGAGCCGATCACCTGGCCGACCTTCATGTCGCCGCCGGCGAACAGCGCGCTGTTGACGCGCGCCCAGTGGTCGCGGCCCGCGTCCTTGTTGATCTTCGGCGTGCGGCCGAACTCGCCCCAGACCAGTACCGTGCAGTCGCGATCCATGCCGCGGGCGTAGATGTCTTCAATCAGGGCTGAGATGCCCTGGTCGAACAGCGGCAGCTGCTTCTTGAGCGACTTGAAGTTGTTGCCGTGCGTATCCCAGAAACCGTAGGCGACCGTGACGACACGTGCCCCCGCTTCCACCATCCGGCGGGCCATCAGCAGTTGATCGTTCCACTGCGGCGCCCCGTCCCCCTGATGCTTCGACGAGCCCCGGCCGTAGCGATCGCGCACCGTCACCGGTTCGCGCGTCACGTCGAGGGCATCGACCATCTTGCTGGAGAAGAGGACATCGAACGCCTTGTCGTGGAACGTGTCCATGCCGTTGCGGTCAGTCGAATCGGCCCGACGGCGATACGCATCAAGCGATTCAAGCAACCCCTTGCGATCGCCGAGGCGGTCGACCGGGACGCTCAGGTTCTTCATCAGTGCGACTTCGTCGCCATCCACCCGCACGGGGGCGGCGTTGCGGCCCAGGTTGCCCGGGTGCGGGCTGTTGTACGGCTTGTGCTGCATCGTCGGGAACAGGTCGACAAACGGCGGAATCAGCGGATCGACCGGCCCCTGCATCTTGGCGATCACCGAGCCCATGTGCGGCTTCATGTCGCGCTTGGCGTTGCTCATGCCGGTGCCGACCATGTTCTGCCAGCTCGAATGTTCGTCAGCCAGACCGGTGATCGAACGCAGCAGCGCGATCCGGTTCATCGACTTCGCCAGCATCGGCAGCAGTTCACAGACCTGCAGACCGGGCACGCTGGAAGCGATCGGGTTGAACTCGCCGCGGACTTCACCGGGGGCGTTCGGCTTCATGTCGAACGTATCCTGATGGGCCAGCCCGCCCGACAGGTAGACCATGATCACCGACTTGTGCGACCGCCCCTTGCCCGCCGCCGCCTCGGTGCGCAGCAGCCCCGGCAGCGTCAGCCCGCCCAGGCCCAGCGCGCCTGCACGCAGGAAGCCACGTCGCGAAAGGCCATCGCAGTAACGGGACGACGGGCCGGTGATTGTCAGCATGATCTACCTTCTCTGAACGGAGGTCGCAGCATCTCTTCGGGATGCTCGCTAACGTCACACGCATCACTGGTTGAAGATAAACTCTTTCGTATTGATCAGCGCCCACAGGATGTTCTCGTAGGCGCCCTTCTTGTTCGACTCGTACTTCTTCAAGTGGTCGAGCGCTGCCTTCATGTCCTCGGGGGTCGCCTTGCGGGCAAAGGCCCAGAGGAACAGTTCGTCGATCTTCTCGGTGTCGGGCCGGGCATCCTTCGCGCCGGAGAGCAGTTCGGCGCGGGCCCCGGCGCGGGACAGTTTGCCCTGTACCTCATCCGAGTTCAGCAGATGCAGTGCCTGGGCCAGGTTCGCCTCGCTCACACGTTCGCATTCGCAGGCGCTGATGCGTTGCGGGCGGCCGAACACGTCGAGGAAGTACGACGAGTACGATTCGTCCGGCAGCTGGATCGCCCGCTTCGGGGCGTACCTGTCGCCGGGCAGGCCGGTGAACTGGGTCGGGCTGTCGGTCACCTGGCACAGCGCGTCGAGCAGCACTTCAGCGCTCAGGCGTTTCGGATAGTAGCGGGCGTAGGCCTGCTTGTCGTGCTTGTTGAACTCGTTGGGCACGGCACTCAACTGGTAGGTTCGGCTCTTCACGATCGTCCTGATCAGCGACTTCAGGCTGTACTTGTTGTCGATGAAGTCCTTGGCCAGCCCATCCAGCAACTCGGGGTTCGAGGGCGGGTTGGTCACGCGCATGTCATCCAGCGGGTCGACGATGCCCCGGCCGAAGAAGTGCGCCCAGTAGCGGTTGGCGACTGCCTTGGCGAAGTACGGGTTCTTCGGATCGACCATCCAATCGACGAGTTTCACACGCGGGTCGTCGTCGGAGGTCAGGTCCATCGGCTCGCCATCGAGCGGCTTGATGCGGGCGACCTGGCCGGTGCGCTTGTTGTTCACGCTGCCCGATCCCTTGGTGAAGATCACCTGCAGGTTGGCGTTCTGCTGGGCGGCCCCCTGAATGGGGATCTGCTTCTTGCCGATGCGGGCGAAGAACGCGGCCATGCCCCAATAGTCGTCCTGGCCCCACTTCTCGTACGGATGATGGTGGCAGTTCGCGCAGGCGATCCGCAGGCCGAGGAACACCTGGGCGGTGTCGTCCACGAACTGCTCGGGGTTGGCAAGGTCCTTGTACCAGACGGTCGGAGGGTTCTTCGTCTCGTCGCCTGTGGCACCGAGGATATCGCGAACGAAGTCGTCATAACGCCTATCAGACGCGATCGCTTCGCGAATCCAGTTATGGAACGCGAACGTCCCCTGGGCGCGGGCGGCGTTGTTGTTGTCCTTGCCGCGCTTCACCCGCAGAATATCGGCCCATTTGCTTGCGAAGTAGAAGGAATACTCCGGCGAATCGAGCAGGCGGTCGATGAGATTGTCCCGCTTGTGCGAATCCTTTTCGTTCAGGAACCCGGTTACCTGTCCCGGCGTCGGCAGTGAGCCCGTCAGGTCGAGGTACAGCCGGCGGACGAACGTGGCATCGCCTGCCAACTCCGAAGGCACCAGGCCCAGGTCTTTCCACTTCTGCGCGGTGAACTTGTCGACGACCGTCTGGGCCGGGAAGTCCCACGCGGGCGTCTTCTGGCCCAGCGGCACCGTGGTGCGGAAGGTGATCACATGACCCTGGTAGCGGGCCATGATCGCTGCTTCGCCGCTGAGGCCGAGCGTGTTCACCTGGCCATTGCTGTCGACCGTTGCGATTTCCTGGTCGTTGCTTTCGTACTGCGCCCGGCGGGTGATGTCTTCGACCATGCCGTTCGTGTAGTGGGCGTAGACAGCGAACTGCTGCTTGTTGTGCCGGACCATCACGCGATGTTCGGGGTAGATGCTGATGCGGGCAACGGTCGGGTCGCTCGGTTGGCCGAACGGGGCACCCATCGCGACCCAGCGGCGAACGAGTTTGTACTCGTCGCTGTCCTTTTCCATCTTCTTGCCGCCGCCATGAGCGACCGTGCCGACGGCCTTCTCGAGCAGCAGGCTGTGTTCGGCCGATGACGGCTGCAACCGTCGACCCCGGGCTTCCTTCACCACCGAGGCGAAGTCGCTCTCCGGTTCAAAGCCGAGCAGTGACAGCTTGAAGCCGTTCTGGCCGCTGGCCTTGCCGTGGCAGCCGCCGCTGTTGCAGGAGTTCTTGGTGAAGATCGGCACGATCTGGTTGGTGAAGTTGATCGGCAGCGCTTCGTTCAGACTGGTCGATTCAACGGGGATCATCACCGACTGACCGGCAAAGCTGGCCACGATGTCGGTCTTGCCGTCGGCCATCGGGATCACTCGTCCAGCCGGCGTGACGCGGATGGTCGATGTGTTACCCGCGGTGTACTTGACGTCGCCGGTCAGGTCCTGCAGACGGCCGTCGTTCAGCGTGGCTGTGACGATCACCTGCGCGGCATCGTCCGAACCCTTCAAAGTGATTTTGGCCGGGTAAGCCGCGAGGCTTTTGATCTCACCCGCCTTGGGAAGCACGATCGTGCCGGGCATTGCGGGCACCGCCGCCTCGGCCGCATGGAGCGTTACCGGGATGAACAGACCGTACGCTGCGAGTAGCGCAGGCCAATGCTTCAGGATAGCTGGCATAATTTCGACCCTGCTTGGTGAGAACGCGGGCGTGTAGGGAGGGCTGTCCGGCAGTTCTGGTATTCTGGCGGAGAAGCGGGGCAAGTGCAAGCGCTAATTTAAACAGGCGACGCGGCAAGCTGAAGGAAATGCATGTTCCGCCGCTGTTGCTGAAACGATCATCGAGAAGGACGTCTGACAAAGGCATGGACTAGGAAAGTGACTGCGAGGAGGCAGAATGGGGAACGTGCACGCCATACTCCCCGGGACGTCGCGTTTCTGCCAACGCTGCGCACGTCACGATATCCCCGCTGATTCGCTGAAACTCCTATTTCGCGAAAGATGCGTTCGCCCTTAAACCTCCGACTCTCAAAAACCGATTCAACTAACAGGTATTAAAATCGCTATTGACGAACTGTTCGATACGGTTTGCTGGACCCCTAAGTCCCGAAGAACCGTTGTCACGCGAACTGTCTGTCAGGAGGCTTCCCCATGGCAAAGCGTTTGTTCGCTGCATTACTCCTTGCGACCGCGTTCACACGGGCGTCTCTCGGCGGAGACGAGACACAACGTGAACCCTCGCATCTGTCGCCGTTCATTCCGGTGACTCAGGAGTCGTACGCGACTTCGGGCCTGCTTAAGCAGGAACAGTCCGACCCGACGCCGGTCCGCCAATCCAAGTTTGAGCAGATCCGCCCGTCAGCAGTCCCAACTTACCAGCCGGTGCGAGCCCAATCGAAGTTGCCGGAGCGCGTATCTGTCGAGCCGATTCCAGGCACTGACAGTACCGCGCCCGTCAGCGCACCGACGGTCGGGTCGAGTGACAGTTTCACCGATGCGTTCCGGCCGTGTGCGCCCGCAAGCTGCTTCTGGGTAAGAGGGGAATATTTGCTCTGGTGGACCAAAGGCAGCTACGTCCCGCCACTGATTACGACCGGTGTAGCGGGGACTTCGGCGTTGCCGGGCGTTCTCGGGCAACCGGATACTACCGTTCTGTTCGGCGGCTCCCGCATTAATAATGATGTGGGATCGGGCGGCAGGTTCACCGGCGGTCTCTGGCTCGATCATTCGCAGTCGATCGGGCTCGAAGGCAGCTATTTCTTCCTCGGTTCACGCTCGACACGCTTCGACAGCGCCTCCAACGGTGCGCCGGGATCCCCGGTTATTGCGCGCCCTTTCTTCGATGTATCAAGCGGCATCCCGAATGCGCAACTCGTTGCTTTTCCCGGCCTGGCGAGCGGTGAGATTCACCTGTCGGCCACCAGCCGCTTTCAGGGGGCGGAGCTCAACCTGACCTGCAACCCCTGCTGCACGCCCTGCGACGACATGTGCGCCGACCAGGTTTGCCTGAGCGAGAATGCCGCGAAGCATTCGCGACATGGCGGCAATTGCGACTTCGGGTTCAATCTGCTGGGCGGCTTCCGCTACTTACAACTGGATGAGCGACTTGCCATCACGGAGAACAGCCGCGTGAACTCGGCACTGCCGGCGGGTAACCTGATCTCCGGCGGCAGCATCATCACCATCAACGACCAGTTCGACGCGCGCAACTCCTTTTACGGCGGACAGGTCGGTGCACAGGCGTGGTGGTGCTGCGGACGAATGTTTGTGAACGTCGTGGGCAAGGTCGCTCTGGGTGCCACGCATCAGGTCGTTGACATTCACGGTTCGACGTCGATCACTTCCCCCGCCGGATCGACCGTATCGACACCGATCGGATTTTTGGCATCGGGAAGCAACAGCGGCCAGTTCACCCGTGACCGATTTGCTGTGGTCCCCGAAGTCGGAATCAACGTCGGCTACCAGATCACCCGGCACATGCGCGCTTCGCTCGGGTACACGTGCCTGTACTGGAGTTCGGTTGTCCGTGCGGGAGATCAAGTTGACACGGGGCTGAGCGGAACCCAGATTCCGACTGACAGCCGCTTCAATCCCCAGGCAGGACCGGATCGCCCGACGGTCCTCCTGAATGACAGCGCGTTCTGGGCACAGGGCATCAATTTCGGCGTGGAATACCGCTACTAACTATGGGGGAAGCAGGCCTGTCTGCTCCCTGCACAGAAGCATTCGATTAACCTTGCGTGCCGTCACGGCTCTTTTGCCGCGCGAGACAGCGCGCCTATGGAGATGCAATCTCATGGAACTTTCACTGCGCAAGCTGCTGAATCGTTACTTTGAAAAGGCCCCCATCAACCGCACAGCGCCGCATAGCCCCCGCTTTCGGCCGTTACTGGAATGTCTGGAAGACCGGTTGGCACCGGCGCTCATCGTGACTGATATTCCCCTCGCGTTTCTGTTTCCGCCCGATGTGCTCGTCGGAAGCCCGGGACCGGCGGGCCCCCAGGGAACTCAGGGTCTGACGGGCGTTACGGGGCCGGCGGGGCCGACAGGCACTAGCGGTGCCGCGGGCACCGCCGGCGTTGCCGGCCCGGCCGGTGCAACAGGAGCGACAGGTGCTGTCGGGCCCGTCGGCGTCACCGGAGCAACCGGTGCTGTCGGGCCCGTCGGCGTCACAGGAGCGACAGGTGCTGTCGGGCCCGTCGGCG
>JBBQII010000029.1:0-13422 GCA_038324795.1 Gemmatales bacterium | reverse complement strand
AGTTGAACGCGTTCTCTGCATAGTCGACCGCATCGTAGATGTGAAGCAGCGGTTCCTGGTAGGGCGGCAGCGGGTTTGGCAATGTCTTGACGTAGGCATGCGTGGTTGTGAAGCCGGCTCCGGGACCGATGACGCACCATTTACCCGGATGATGCAGCCCCAAATGCCAGGTGCCCGCTCCGCCCATCGAAAAGCCACGCAGCACGATGCGGCCCGCGTCGACCGGGTCGCGGGTCAGCTTCGCCTCGACGGCCTGGAATCCGGCAATCGCTTCGAACACATCGCGTTCGCCGGCCCAGCGATAGGCGTTGTTCCCCCGGCCATAGATATCGATCTGGATGAAGCCGTTCGCTTTCGGTGCTTCCTTGTTATTGTTCTGAGCCAGAAATTTCGTCTCGCAGATGGTGCCGTCCCGACCGTGCAGCACAACGTCCAGTCGCCAGTTCTTCAACTTGTCGTCACCGTAGCCGTGCGGGTAGGTCACCGCGTAGGGCTGCAGCGAGCCATCGACATCCGAGCGGTAGGCTCGGACAACCTTCTTACCTGCCGCCTGAAGCCAGGGGTACTTGCCCGTCGCCGCATCGGCGGCGCGTTGCAGGCCCTGCTCGAGCGTCGTCAGCGCTGCCTTGCCGCCATCGAAGAATTCGTTGTAGCGCAGCGCCCAGTCGATCGCTTTCTGGTGGATCTCGATATCGTTGCGGACGTAGTCAGGCGTCTTCGCGGGAAGCGACTTGATCGCTTCGCTCAGTTTTGCCGCTTTTTCCTTGATGATTGCCAAAGTTTTCTCATCGGGCAGCAGTGCCTTGGGCGGGTCGAATTTCGGCGGTTGGCCCTGCGAAACGACACCAACGAGCATGAACAACGCCAGGCAGCAAAGCAGTTTCATCGGCAGCATCCTGATGCGGGAAGAGGTAGATCTGTCAACCGTACCGGAGCAAGAGTGCGCAAGCAAGCGTTAATCGGAACGTCCGTCTGGAAGTGCCCGCATGCTGTTTCACCTTGATTTTCCCCGGGGATTCGCTTTCATGATGGGCAGGAATCGAACCATCCGTCACCGGAGTGACTTCCATGAAACTGACTTCTCTTCTCGGAGTATTGATTCTCATGAGCGCCAGCGAAGCGGCCCACGCGGCCAACCCGGTCGTCGTCCTTGATACGTCGATGGGCCCGATCAAGGTCGAACTGTACGAAGACAAGGCCCCCGGCACGGTCAAGAACTTTCTGGGCTACGTAGACAAGAAGCACTACGACGGACTGGTGTTCCATCGCGTCATCGAAAACTTCATGATTCAGGGCGGCGGGTTCGACAAGGACCTGAAGGAACGCAAGAACGATCCGCCGATCAAGAACGAATCGACCAACGGGCTGAAGAACGAACGCGGCACCTTGGCGATGGCCCGCACACGTGTACCGGACAGCGCCACCTCGCAATTCTTCATCAACGTGAAGTCCAACGACTTCCTCGACAAGGCCAACGCCCAAGATGGCGTCGGCTACTGTGTCTTCGGCCGGGTCATCGACGGGATGGACGTTGTCGACAAGATCCGCAAGGTGAAGACGGGCGAAAAGGGGATGTTCGATCAGGACTGCCCGCTGGAAGATGTGATCATCAAGTCGGTCAAGCGGGCCGACGTGAAGTAGTTCAGGGCTATGCCGAGCGGGACGACGTCCCGCTCGGTCGCTCAGTCCGCCGGTTCAATTTCCGCTGTCATTGATCCTTTGCATCGTTCCAGCAGCGGATCAGGCCCATAGCTGTGAATCTGGTCCTGTTTCAGCTCGGCCCGTTCGAATGACGTGGTGCAGACGATCACCCTGCCCTTTTCATCCACTTCCTTCGCCATCTTGAACGCCGTCTGCTCCGAGTGAGCGAACAGTTCCGTCAGCATGCGGATGACGTAGTCATACGTGTGATCGTCGTCATTGACGAGGATGACGTGATACGGCGGCTGCCGCCGGGTACGCGTCTCGGTCTCGGTCATTTCCTCGGGGAATACAGTCGTGCTCATGGTCGTGTTCCTGAAGTGCATCCCGCTGGGATCCACGCTAAACGGGTTGACACCATTCTACACTTCCCCTGAACGTGTCGGGGAACCGGCCGTTTCCAATCGCCCGTAGCAGACCAGTGCGATGTCGTCGAACTGGGGATGATTGGCCGCGTGAGCGGTCACCGCGTCGATGATGCGTTTGCCGATGTGCTGGGCGGTCAACGCCACGTCCGGGTCGTTGACCATAACGGCCCGCACGACGCCATCTTCGGTGAAGCGGCGGCCGTCGGCAGATTCGGCGTCAAGGATGCCGTCGGTGCACAGAATTAGCGTGTCGCCAGGTTGCAGTTCCACAGTGATCGACTCAAATTCATTGCCCGGCACCCAGCCGATGGCCCAACTGCTGACCGACTCGGGGACTGGCTTTTCCAGGCTGCGGGTGGCGTGCCGATAGATCCACGGGGCCACGTGCCCGGCGTTCACCATCGTCACCTGGTTCTTCTCCGGATCGAGAACGCTGGCGAGCAACGTGATGAACCGATCCTCGAAGTTTGCCTGAAAGAAGAGCTCATTCAAGTGAGTGACAGCTTTGGCGATATCCGGTTCAGTCAGCAGGCAGACGCGAGCCTCTCCGCTGACACGTGCGACGATCAGCGCCGCGGGAACGCCCTTGCCGGAGACGTCGCCCACCAGCACGGCCTGTTTTCCGCCAGGCAGTGAGACGAAGTCGTAGTAGTCGCCGCCGACCTGTCGTGCAGGCAGGTAGCGGGCGAAGAACTCGTACCCGGGAATGTTCGGCGTCACCTGCGGCAGAATACCGAGTTGTACTTTGGTCGCTGCCTTGTTCTCTTCGTCGACCTTGACCCGCCCCAGCAGCACTTCATGCAGGCGAGCGTTCTCCAGCGAGACCGATGCCTGATTGGCCACGCAGATCAGCAGTTTCAGGTCTTCTTGAGTGAACTTCTTTGTGCGGTCCTGGCTGTCGAGCTGGATGACGCCGAGCGCCTTGCCGTCCTGCGTCGCCAACGGGACGCACATCACCGAGCGGATGCGGAAGTCGCTGATCGACTGAGCCGCGTTGAAGTTGGAGTCTGCAGAGACGTCTTCACTCAGGTACGACTGCAGCGATTCCAGGCACTTTCGCACGATCGTCCGGCTGAAGCGTGTGTCGCCATCGTTCTGCCGCCGGCTCTTGGCGACCACTGGAATCAATGCGCCCTTGCCTTCAGTCACCTGAATGACGAAGCAGCGGTCGGCCTGGCGGAAGATGTCGAACAGTTCGTCGGCAATCTGCTGCAGTACCTGCCCGACGTCAAGCGTCTTGCTTAACGCGGCACTGATCTTCAAGAGCGCACGCAGTTTATCGCTAGGTTGGGCATCAAGGAACTGCTGGCCGGTCACCCGTTGCAGGGCCGCCTCGACTGTGGAATTGGTCGGCTCTTCGTCGGGCGGGACGGATCCCGGCTGCGGGGCCACCTCGGGCGGCAAGGGCAGCTTGCTCTTGGTTACCGTGGTCTCATCGCGGAAGCAGAACAGGAAGTCGCAGATCTTGATCCCGTCGCCGTCTTTAAGCGTGGTGGGCGTATGAGGCGAGATCTGCTTGTTGTTGACGAACGTCTTGTTGCGGCTTTCGAGATCGCTGATAACGTACTGGCCTTGGTTGACCTCGATCTGCGCATGCTCGCGACTGACTGCATTGAGCGGCAGCACAATCCGGCAGCGTTCCGGGCTGCGACCGATCAGCAGCGGCTGACTGTCGAGTTGAATGCGCTCCCCGGTTGCGGAGCCGTCCGGCGTTTTGAGCAAGACCAAGCTGGCCATGATCCACCTTCGACAGGTTTGGGCGCGGCAGACACAGCCGATCGTCCGAACCGTTCGGTTTTCGATTCTAACGGTCGCAAGCCATACGTGCAAGTAGTGCTTGGGGCCGAATTTCAGCGGAATCCGGCCAGGGTCCCTCGCGAATCGCCCCGAGTGTAGGATACAATACCAGGTGCAATCGTCCGGAACTCTCGGTGAATCCGGACCGGAAACTGTTGTAGAACCTACCGGAAAATTCTCATGTCCCGATCAAAGGATGCCGATCGCGTGCGCATCAGCGGGTTGCTGGGCGTCGGCCTTGATGGCGATGACGGCCACCGCCGGATTACGAAAGGCGATGACTTCGTGCTCGTCGGCGGCTCGTCGGAAACGCATGAACGGATGCAGGACACGATGATCCGCTTTGGCGAAGCACTCGAACGCCGCGGCAAAACGCTGCAGGAAGCCGAGCCCGCCGAAGTGGTCGACCTGCTACGCGAATCGCAGGAGTAGTGCCAGTTCCTCCCGGACTGCAGGACATTCTGCCCATCGCAGGCTTGACCACTACTCCGAATGATTCTCAAGATCTGGCGGGGTGAGGCGATAATCATTCCCGACGATGAAATTCATGTCGGTCCGGTGAGAATCATCATCGTCGGTTGCGATGGACGATTGAACCCATCCGGAACTGTGCCCCGGTCCATCGATCCAGCATTGATGTGGTACGGTGAAACACGATCCGAGATCTCTCGTCCTGGAATTTCTTCCAATGCATCCTTGCCAGAAACGAAGCAACTCGATGAAACTCCGGTGAATCCCGCCGGGTAATCTTCATCAGAGGACCGGACGTGGCCGCTGAGGACACCGCACTCGTTCAACATTGCCTGGAAGGCCGGCCGGAAGGCATGCGCCTGCTCATCGAGCGTTTCCAGTCGGATGTGTTCGGACTGTGCTTCCGTTTGCTGCACCACAGGCAGGACGCGGAGGACGTGGCCCAGGAAGTCTTCGTCCGCGTCTTCCGCAGCCTCCACCGCTGGGACGGTGCCCGGCCGCTGAAGCCGTGGATCATGGGGATTACGGTCAATCGTTGCCGGACGATGATGGGCAAACGTGTCCGTCGGCCTGAGTATGTCGATTACCTTCATGACAAACCGGCCCGCGACGAGCGCGACGATTCGCGCGAACTGCAGGCAGAGCTGCGCCTGGCCATCGCCCAACTGCGGCCTGACTACCAGACCGTGTTCGTGATGTTCCACCTTCAGAATGAACCGTACGATGTGATCGCAACGGCGATCGATCGGCCGGTCGGCACCGTAAAGACATGGTTGCATCGTGCCCGGCACGAGGTTATGGATTGCCTCAAACGGCGCGGCATGGTACCAGATGATTTCGTGACGGCTGTTAAAACGGCCGACCGCAAGGATTGAATGACATGGTGAACCTTCCCGAACACTGCAAGCGCGCCCGCGAAGCGCTCGACCGTCGGCTCGACGGCGAAATTCCCGGCGACCCGCCCGACGTGGCTTCGCACCGGCTTACCTGTGGTGCGTGTCGCGCGGATGAGTCAGCCGCATTGCGCATGGTGCTGGGTCTCAACACGTTTGCCCCGGAAGTTCTGCCAGCCGACTTCGCCGAGCGTGTGCTGGCGATGGCCTGTGTGGCCCCGGCCGCCCCAAGTCGGTTGACCCGCTGGTGGCTGCCGTCATTGGCGCTGGCGGCATGTGTCATGATCGCTGTATTCGTTATCCGCGATCAGACAACCGACCGGTACAAACCCGAAGTTGCCACAGTGCCGGTGAAACTCGAATCAGCTGCCCGCCCTGCCCCACTGGCGGAGTCCATTGCCGAGGCGGGTGAAGCGGTGGCCGTACTGTCCCGCAAGACCGTAATCAACGCGCCGGAAGTGAAGCTGCCGAGCTTCTCGCTGCCGACTGAAGGGCCTCTCGATCGGCTTGAACCGGCGGTGGCATCACTGCAGAACATGGGCAACGGCGTGGTGCTGAGTATCTCGCCGTTGACGAACAGCGTTCGTCGGGCGGCCGATCTGGTCTGGACGGAACTGGCAAGCGATACTGATGCGGAACCGAAAGTGAACTGACATGAGCGCCTTCTACCGATCCTTCGTCGTGATTCTGCTGCTGAGCCCGGCAACGCTGTTGGCTGGGCCGCGTGAAGAACTGCTGCGGTTGGTGCCGGACGACATGTCGATCTGTGCCGTGATGACTGGCCTGCGCGATGCGTTGCCGGCCAGCAAGCCGCTCAACTCGCTTTTTAAGTTGCCGGCCGTCAGCAATGCGGTCGGGTCGGCCGAGTTCAAGAAACTGCTTGCGATTCGCGACAAGGTCTTGAAGGAACTCAATGTCGAACCCGGGCAACTGCGCGACGATTTGCTGGGCGATGCGATCGTACTCGGTTTTCGCCAGGGTCCTGCGAACGAGGCCGATAGCGAACAGGTCATTCTGATGGTGCGGGCACGTGACAAGGTGTTGCTGGGCCGGGTGATGGCACGTGTCAACGAATTGCAGAAGAAGTCAGGTGAATTGAAGGAGATTCGCGATCTCGATCATCGCGGAATCCGTTTCCATGAACGCGTGAAGGCGGACGACAAGCCGGCCGAATTCTATGCTATCAGCGATCATGTTCTGATCTTTTCCCCGCAGCAGGCAGTTTTGAAGAACGCGCTGGAGCGTCTGGTCACTCCTGTAGATGCAGAGTCAATCTGGGCGAAGAAGCTGCGCGACTTGGGCATGGAGCAGTCGCTGTTTGCCGTGATGGTGAATCCGCGCCAGTTCGATGCCGAGTTGCAGGCGCAGGAGAAGATCGCCGTGACGGCGGCTGACCGTGCTTTCCTGAAAGAGTTCCGTGAGTACTGGAAGGCGCTTGAATCGGCCGGCCTGCACATGCAGGTGGCCGACAGCCTGGAGTTGGGGCTGGCGATCCGCGTCAATCGAGATTCACTTCCCGTGGCCGGTCGCGCTTTTCTGTCCGCGCTGGCGAAGCCCTCATCGCTTTGGTCGGTGATTCCCGAGGATGCGCTTTTTGCGTTTGCTCTGCGCAGCGATCTCGGGCAGTTCGCGAAGATGGCCCGTCGCTTCATGCCCGACGATCAGGCGAACCAGATCTCGGCCGCTATTGAAGGCAGCATGCGGCCGTTCCTTCCGGGCACCTCGCGGGCAGACAGCGTGCTGAAAGGTCTGGGGCCGGACTGGGGCTTCTGGGTTGAGTCCAGTGCCCACGAGGGCAAGGGCTGGGTCCCGGACATGTCAGTGGCCCTCCGACTGTCATCCACGCCTGACGGTGAAGCGGCCGGGACGACACTGCGCACCGGCGTGCAGTACTTGCTGACAGCCGCACAGTTTGCCAACCGCGACGGGTTGAAGGTAACGACGTCAATGGATGGCAAAATCGAAATCAAGACGCTCGAATTTGACAGCGTCTTCCCGAAAGGCTTTCGGCCATCGTTCGCGGCAAAGGACGGCTACCTGCTGCTGACCGGGTCACCTGAGACAATCCGCAGGTTCAAACCGCCCGCTGAGCCGATGGCCAAGGCGGACACCCCCTTCCTGCGAATGTCGGGCCGGGGCTGGCATCGCTACCTGAGCAGCCACAAGCAGGAAGCAGGCGACTTCATCGGTAAACTGCTGGGCGAAAAGCCGGTAGCCGTGATCGAACAGATCAATCTCCTGCTGCCGAACCTGGCCGGCATCGACCGATTCGAGATCGGCATCCGCACCCGCGACAATCTGGCAACCATCACCATGCGGTTGGAGTTGGCCGACGAAAAGTAATCCGGGTTCGCGTGCGTTCCAACGGGACTCACTTCAGTTATGGCTCAATTTGCTTACCGGAGCCCGCAACAGACCCAGCAATCCCGCAGGTACAATTGACCGTTCGGCAACCGGGCGATTGCCTTCCGCCGTCGATTGCAGATCGTGCACTGCATAAAACGCACCTGTATCGAACGATTCAATCAACCGCGACACATCGGGCAGGCTGCGGCGCTTCACCACGGTTGTGACGATCTCGACCCGGCCGGTCATCCCTTCGCCATGCTGCTTGGTGACGCCGAAGCCGGCGGAGTGCAGGTTGTCGACCAGCGGCTTCGCATCACGCCGGGTGGTGATCTGCACTGTCAGCGTCCCGATCGCCAGCTTCTGTTCGATCAATACCCCCAGGTAGTTGCCCAAGGCAAATCCAGCCGCAAATGCACCCGCGCAGCGGATATCGCTCAAGTTCTGCATCACTTGGCCCACGGCGAACAGCCAGATGCCGACTTCAAAGAAGCCGAGCGCGGCCGCTGGCAGCTTCTTACCGCGGGCGATGGTGATCGTTCGCAGCGTCGCCAGGGTAAGCACGCACGTCTCGGCAACGAAGACAAGCAGGGGAAGAAGGTTGATATCCGAGAAGATAGACGCAAGCGGGTAATTCACAGCACACTCTCCCATCGCTGAATCCGTTCAGACGTGAGTAAGAACCCTCACGCTTTGCAAAGCCGGGCGGCTTCCTGCCGGGAGAGATGACAAGTTGAGCGATCCTTGCGCGAACCGTGTCAGCTGTATTGCTGGCGATGATGTTCGCAAATTGACTCGCCCGTTAGCCGGAAGCGCAAGCGACGGATTCTTTACTCGGTCGCTTTACGCTTCCGGCTAACGCTCTTCGCGGCTATAGCGATTCTGAACGTCAATAGCGGGGATTTCACTTCGGTTCCACCGTGCAAGCCATCACGATCGGGGCGGTTGCGTCGGGGCCTTTGACGAATTCAATCTCCTTGATCAATTCGTCCCGTCGGGGCGTGATCGCAAGATATCGAACCTGTTGGCCACGCAGTGCATATGCGAACTTTGAAGCGGAGACATCGACTCGACGGATGTAGTCGGCGAAGTGGACGCCGTCTTTCAGTTCGTGATCTTCCTTCTTGCCATCGGCATAGTGCAGCCGGACGATCATCGAGACAGTCCCCTTCGCTTCTCCCGAGGATCCCCAACCGCTGACTCCGCTCAACAGGTGCACCTTTGCGGCCGGAGTGTTGCACGGCACCGTCACCGACTTGGGCATCGTCGGCGGAATGATCCCGTTGCGGCTATGGAGCATGATGACGTTGCGAACCTTATCGCCTTGCGGATCAACCAATTGGAAAGGCACACCTTCAAACGTCTTCGGCGACCAGTCGGGGAAGATTAGCCGTTCGGCGGCGACCGACTCGCTGTAGAACATTCCCTTTGTGCTGACCACGGTGGCCGTCTTGTCGAGCGGGAGCGGCAGGTACTTGCCCTTCAGCGTCAGGAATTCGAGCAGATTGACGAGGTCATTTTCCTTGAACTGCTTCTCGAAGCCTTCGGGCATCAGCGACTTGGTCGACGCTGTCAGCGTTTCGATGTCGTCGCGTTGCAGCGTGATCCGCTTCGCTTCGGGGTCGATCAGTTCAATGCTGGTCCTCGTTTCGGCCGCCAGCAGACCGCTGAGCGTTTTGCCGTCGAGCGTTGTCACGCGCCAGACGCGGAAGTTGCCTTCGACGCCCCGGCTGGGGTCGAGGATATCGGTTAGCAGGTGTTCTTTCGTATGCACGGCCACGCCGGTCAGGTCCGGACCGATGCGCGTGCCTTCGCTGCCGTGCACGTGGCACTTCGCGCATTGCGCCTTGAAGACCGCTTTGCCAAGTTCCGCATCGCCCTTCTTTTTGGTCACCTCCAGCAGTTCGGTAATGATCTTCTGCCGATCCGCATCGGGCAGTCCGCCACCCTTGGCGAGCAGTGCCTTCGCGCGCTGAGCGATCGATTTGTCGGGATGCGAGGCCAGCGATTGGCGTTGATCAAGGGAGAGGTCGCCGATGGAGAGGGAGCCGTCTTCCATTATCGAGAGCACTTCGCCTGTGGATCTCGTTCGGGCCAGCAGCAGGCGCACCGCCATCGCGCGGCCAGCGGGAGACAAGTCGTTAAGCCTGGTAATCACTGCAGGGCCGACCTTCGGAGACTCGCTGGCGCTCAACGCATCCAAGATTCCTGATGCGAATTCCGGGGAGCTGCGCACGGATAGGGTCGCGACAAAACTCGAAATGACTTCGTCATCCTCAGGTCGGAACTCGATCACTTGCTTCGCGGCCTCGATCCGCCGCTTGTCGGTTGCCTTTTCATCAGCGACGATCTCCATCAGACTGGTGATGATCGGAGCGAACCGACCTTCGATTCCCTTGATGCCCCAGATGCGGGCCAGCTTGGTCAACGGCCGCTGCGATTCGACCGGGATCTGGGGGAAGAGTTGCGTCAATGCGTCGGCGTCTTCTATCGTAAATTTTGGTCGATAGTCAGCTGGCCAACCCTCGGCAGCCCCACGCAGCATAGCCGACTGAATCGGCGAGTTCGGCGTTATAAACGCCTGAAAGGTTCTCTCGCGCACCAACCAATCCATCTTGCGACTGCGTGCGAGTGACGCGGCCGCCCGTTGGATTGCCTGGAGTGCCTGTCCGGACGCCTGGCTTCGTGACAACAAAAGCACCATCGACGTCGGATGACTGGCGCACGCCATTGCGAACGCTTCGTACCATATTGGCTCCTGCTTGCCTTCGTCCTTTCGCAGGATGTCGTTAACAAGACCCTCGTAGTGGGTGTTGCTCTCGGAACGTTTCGATTCGTAGTCCATCCCCTGTTGTGCGATTGAAAGCAGAACGGCCAGTCGCACATTGGGGTCCGGGTCTTGAACTGCGAGATAGTAGTACGGCTCCCGGTTCTCGTTGAACGGCCAACAGGCGGACATTCGAATGGCCGTCAGCCGGACACCTTTCGACGGATGAGTGAGGAGTGATGCGCGACTGTTGGCAATCAATCCGCCGGAGGGCGGCTGTCTTCCTCTTGTCTTCTCGTCGGCTTGACGCTGGAATTCCAGCAGATGCAGCGCATGCAACACCTCGCCGTTGAAACCGTTGGCGTCAACTTCATGGCTTCGCAGCAGGTCGCCAAGCTCTGTTAGCGTGCCAGCGATGCCGCCCTCTACCAGCAACCGCTGCGCGTGCAGCCGCCACTTCATGTTGTCGTTCTTCAGCGAGGCTACCAACCCTTCCGGTTTAGCATCCTTCAGGGTGAACGGCTTACTCGGGGGGCTGACTTTGCCCCGCTCGCCGGTATAGACAACGCGGTAAATTCGCCCGTGCTTCTTGTCGCGCAGTTCCGTCTCGTAGGCGTTGCCTTTGCCATTCTTGAAGCCGGGCGGCGTCGGGTTGTGCTGGACGATATAGTTGTACCAGTCGATTACCCACACGTTCCCGTCGGGCCCAACCTGGGCATCGATGGGGGCGCTCCACTCATCGTCGCTGGCGAGCAGGTTCCAGCCGTACTTCGTCTTGAAGGTGCTGCCATCCGGCGTAATGACCATAGCTGCCACCAGATGCGCGGTCGGCTCGCAGATGAAAGCGACCTTGTTCCAGTATTCCTTCGGATAGGTGCGCGCGGTGTAGATCTCGTGCCCCGCCGCCGCGGTGAAGCCGTGGTGCCAGTCGACCTGGCGCACTTTGTCGGTGATCGGTTCGACATGGTTGTCGGCCGCGATGTTCGGCAGCACGCCGGGGTTCAGCCCTCGGACCTTCTCGTAGTAGCGGTTGGGAATCGCCATGTGCACACTGGCGCAGCCGTTCGCGGTGGAACCGAACAGGTGCCCCTCTTCACTGATGCCGATGCCCCATGAGTTGTTGCTGGTCGATCGCAGGAACTCGAGTTTCGTGACCTTCAGCTTGTGTTCGTCCTTCGGTTCGCGTTCGAGTTTGAAGCGGTACAGCCCTTGGCGGAAACTGAGCTTTTCGCCGGCCACTTCGCCATCGAAGCCCGAGTAGCCGACCACACCGTAGATCCAGTTGTCGAGCCCGTAACGCAGATTGCTGGGCCCCGCATGCGTGTCACGCGTGCCCCAACCGGTGAACAGGATCTGACGAACGTCTGCCTTGCCATCGCCATCGGTATCTTTCAGAAACAGCGTGTGCGGGGCCTGATGAACAATGATGCCGCCATAGGCGTTCAGCAAACTGGTCGGGATGCTCAGCTTGTCCGCGAACGTCGTTACTTTGTCGCAGGCACCATCGCCATCGGTGTCTTCGCAGACGACGATGCGGTCGCGGCCTTCGCCTTCGGGTCGCATCTCGTTCGGATAGTCGAGCGTGATCGAGACCCACAACCGGCCGCGTTCGTCCCACGTCATGGCGATGGGCTTGCCGCCGAGCTTCTCTTCGGTCACGAATGCCTTCACCTCGAAGCCGACCGGCGTGACGAAATGCTTCATCGATTCGGCCGCATCGAGCGGCTTCTGCATCTGTCGGGGCTTCTCACTCTTGCCGTCCTTCGGGGCATAGAACGGGATATTCGCATCAACGTATTCGAATGGTTTGACGTCTTTGCGCATGGGCGTCATGGCAGGCTCGACGACGCCGACGACCGGCGGAACGGGCACGACCGAAGGGTCTTTGCCGATCGCCCAGCGCGTGCCGCGTTCGACCAGCGCTTGGAACCCGGGATTGCTCCAGGTACGTTCGTCGTGCCCCCAGGCGGTGTAGAACACCCTGCCCTTGCCGTGAGTGCGCACCCATGTCCAAGGTTCCTTGTCGCGATACTCGAGGACGATGCGGTCTTTCTCGTTGTGCTTGGTGTGCTGATAGGTCTCATCCCAGCTTTCGAACGGCTTATAGCCATCAATGATCGGGTGCTTCACTTCGGCCAGAGTGGTGCGGAAGGTGCCGGTGCCGTGTTTCTGAAACTGCGCCCCCACCAGGTCGATGTACTTCGGTGAGTTCAGAAAGCAGTACGACGCGCAATGCAGCGGTATCAGCCCTTTGCCACCGGCGACGTAATCGAGCAACGCCTGTTCCTGTTCGGGCGTGATCTTCGTCTGATTCGCATAGATCATCAACCCGTCGTACGGTGCGAGAGTCTTCGCATCGAGCACATCGAGCTTGTCGGTATAGACCATCTCGATGCCTCGCTTGTCAAAGGCAGGCTGCAGTTGGCGAAACCGCTCGACCGGCTTGTGATGCCCGGCATCGCCGAGGAAAAGGATCTTGACTGCGGGGTCAGCTGAGTTCGCCAGCACGGGTAGCAGACAGGCAATCATGGTGCTGAGGAGAAATCTCATTGGGTGTTCCTTATCTGAAGTCGTTGCCCCGCAATTTACTCGTCGGGGTGTCATCGAGTCAGCATTCATCAATCATTCCCCGGCCGAGGCCGGTTCGCCCAGTGTTCCACCGTTTCGCCGCTGACGACAACGCCTTTCTCGTTCCAGCCCAGCGCGGCCACGACATCGGACGGCGTGTACCGCAACGTCAGACCGCAGCGGCGGCGTGTGGACGTGTTCGCTTCGGATCCATGCAGAAGTAGATCCGCATGAATCGAGATCTCTCCCGCTTTCAATTCGTCGTAGACCGGCTGGCCGATCCCTTCGGCGTTCTCGACTTCCTGATTCAGGACGTTTGTGCCGGAATCCTCAGTCATCTTGTAGGTGAGATGACCGTAATGATGCGACCCGGGGATGAACTTCATGCAGGCGTTCCCGCGGTCGGCATCGTCGATCGCCAGCCAGACGGTGATCGCCTTCGACGGGGTCAACGGCCAGTAGCTGCTGTCCTGATGCCAGGAGACAACCTTGCCGTCGCCGGGCATCTTGC
>JBBQII010000028.1:0-13789 GCA_038324795.1 Gemmatales bacterium | reverse complement strand
AAGGACTCCGCAGTGGATCAGTGTGGGCCGGATCGATTCAACTGTCAGACCGACTTCGCGAAGCCATGCCGAATACTCCGCTCCGCTGTACGCTCGCCCTTCGGTCAGCGTGAACAGGGCGGCAGAATAGAGCGCGATCGGCAATGGTCCGCCGAGATCGTCGTTCAGGAACACATCGTGAATCAGCAACCTTCCGCCGGCTGGTAGCCGTTCAGCACAACGGCGGACGAGTTGACGACACTCAGGCACATCCCAGTCGTGGAGGATGTTTGAAAGCAGCATCACGTCCGCGGTTGGGACGGCATCGCGAAACATGTCGCCCGCCCGCAGCGTCAACCGGTCAGCGACGCCGTGTTCGCGGGCAAACTCGGCCGCGATCTTCAACACTTCAGGCCGATCCCAGACGATTGCCCGCAGATGCGGGTACTGCTGCAGGCAGGCAATGGAATAGATGCCGGTGCCGCC
The DNA here is from genome assembly GCA_038324795.1 of Gemmatales bacterium. Taxonomy (GTDB): domain Bacteria; phylum Planctomycetota; class Planctomycetia; order Gemmatales; family Gemmataceae; genus JAIOQJ01. The sequence goes on along the minus strand of JBBQII010000028.1, from coordinate 13,324 downwards.
GCCCACATCGAGCAGTGTTGACGCTTGTTCCAATTCGGCGACACGTGCGAGATGCGGGGCCACGTTCTTCGCGCGCCCCGCAAGCGCCAGCGTCAGATGCCGGGCACTGGTTTCGCGCTCCATGGCGGAGTCGAGCCCTTCGCGAAAGATGAACGCTGCCCCGCGGTCATCGTCGGTGCCGGCAGGGCGGTTGTCCGTCAGCCGCCGGTGCATCTCGACGACGCCGGGTGCTTCCCTGGCCAGGCCGATATAGTCGCTGACTTCGAATGGACCACCCGACAGAAGATGCTCGCGGCTCAGTGGGGTGAGGTCGAGTCGGCCCCCGGCATCGGGAGTTAACAGGTCCATCGCGCGCATCGCAGTGAACAGTACTGCCGCGGGCCGATCGGCGAGGTTCAATTCCCGTTGCAGTTCGGCCTGAGTTTTCGGCCCGTCCGCAAGTCGGTCGAAGAGTTTCATTGGTCCGGCTGCGCAGGTCAGCAACTCGTTGGCGTAGTTGCCGCGGAAAAGTTCAAAGATGGGGGTCGGATCAACGACGGGAATTGCGAGAGCCGAGCGCATTAGGTACCTCCCGGAGGGCCTGAATCAACTACTGAACGTAAAGCGATCGGATGATGTACGTGAGTCAGACTGACCGTCCCGCCAGCCACCCCGTACTCCATGCCGCTTGAAAGTTATACCCGCCGATCGGGCCATCAAGGTCCAGAATTTCGCCCGCCAGGTAAAGTCCGGGGACTATCTTGCTCTGCATCGTGCGAGAGTCAACTTCATCAAGCGAGACGCCGCCAGTGGTTACTTCGGCTTTTTCGAAGCCCAATGTTCCTTCGACGGGCAGGCATGTGCGTTTCATGAAGCCGACAAGTGACTGCCGATCTGCGCGGGCCAGGCCGGCGGCCTTGCGATCAGGTTGTTGGCCGGCGAGCTGCAGCAAGCTGTCGACAAGGCGGCGCGGCAACCGTTCCGCGAGCAGCCCTGCGAGTTGCTTCTTCCCGGAAGTCAGCGATTGCTCCTTCAGCCAATCGTCGATCTGCTGCTCCTTCAAACCAGGCAGAAAATCGACCTCAAGAGTCAAAGTGCGCGGCGATGGATGGCGGCTGATGGCTTTGCTGATGTCGAGCGGAGCAGGACCGGTCAGACCGAAGTGAGCAAAGAGAAATCCGCCGCGCTTTGCAGACAGCGGCCGATCGCCGTCGAGAACTCGAAGGCCCACATCGTCAAGCGTGACGCCGCGAAGCTCCGCCACCCACGGAACACGGACAACGATCGGTACCAGGGCCGGACGGGTCGGGACAATGGTATGCCCCCAGCGTTGCACAAATGCGTAACCATCGCCACGGGTGCCGCAACCGGGATAGGATTTGCCGCCGGTCGTCAGGATGAGCCTTGGAGTTTCAATCGTCTGCCGTGACGTGGTTACTCGATAAGTGCCGGCGTCGGCTCGCTCGATCTGCGTGACGGGTTCTTCAATTGTCAGTTGTGCACCACTGGCGTGCAATCGTCGCAATAGAGCGTTGAGGACATCGATCGCCTTGTCGGACACGGGGAAGACTTTGCCGGTGTCCTCCACTTTCGTGGCGACGCCGAGATTTTCGAAGAACTGCACGGCATCGGCCACGCTGAAGCTGGCGAGCGCTGAATGTAGAAACCGTCCGGGCGGGCCATAGGCGTCGACGATGTCGCGGTTGTCGCAGGCGTGAGTGATGTTGCAGCGAGTGCCGCCGGACATCAGGATCTTTACGCCGGGCTTTCGGTTCTTCTCGATGAGCAGGACGCGCCTGCCACGTTCAGCCGCATGGATGGCGGCCATCATTCCCGCCGCGCCGGCACCGATGATGATCACATCGGGGCTCATACGGTGGTGGGGAGATCGGGGCAAGTGGCAGTCGATGCCGCAAATACAGTCAACATCTGACTTTACTCCGTCGTCTGAAAGACATCTATCAGGTATCAACACTATTCGGATTCATCAGAAAACAGTTCAGCCCAGGATGATGACCTGCTGACCTTGTCGAAGATTCAGTCGAGACTGTCGATGTCATTGATGGCGGCAATGGCATCGTCGAACCGGCCGGCCGGCCCCCACTTCGAGGTGCCCAGCTTGAGAATCAGACGTCGAATCTCATTGATACGCACTAGATCCGCATAGGTCACGATCATCTCGTCCACCTCTTGCCGCTGCGGTGAACCCAGCACTTCATGCCGGGCAAAGTCAAGAATCGCATTTCGATCCTCGTGCCGTCGCCGATGGTACACCCAGTCTCGCATCAAGCATACCAGATTTCGCCAACGCCGGGGATTGCTGTTGTACATCTGATTGATGCTTCGGAACACCTGCTTGAACAACCGCAGAAACTCATCCGATTCTTCCCTCTCCGCCCGCACGATCGCCATCGCCTGCATTCGCCAGGTCGTCGGCTGAATGGGCCGACAGGTCCCGATAGATCGGTTGCCAGATCGGTTGAAGCGGACGCAGAACCGCCGACTCGGCCAGAATCTCCGCTATCGCGCGCGGCAGATTCCACGGCCGCGTACCGGTGTAGAACACGATCGACAGTATTGGCGGCAGCAGTCGTTCAAGTGGGCTGCTGACAGGGCGTTCGCGGTTCCAATACAAGGTTGCGTAGGTAAGCGTCCGCAGGGCCATCATCGCATCAGGCGTGGACTGATGCTCAATCGCAACGCAGATCAGAAATGGCACATCGCCCGCTGTCGTTTGGAACGGTACTTCAAAAAGCAGGTCCGCCTCGCGGCCGAATCCTTCCGGCAGACGGAACTTCGACCGGACCGACACCATCTCTTCCACGCGCAATTGATCGACGACATCCGGGACGACGTCGCGCAATACCGCCCGCAGGTTGTCGGGTTGTTGCAGCAGTTCGCCAAAAATGCGGTCGGGTTGCATCGGGGCGGCCGATACCATCGCGATGCCTTACACCTTGAAGAACAGCACACCCAGGGGCGGGATGTTCAGATGCAACGAGAACGGCCTGCCGTGCCAGCCGTGCGGATCGGCATGTGCGCCGCCCATGTTTCCCTGGCCGCCGCCCCAGTAGATGTCAGCATCGCTGTTGAGCAGTTCCTTCCAGAGGCCGCCGTGCGGGACGCCTACACGGTATCCGCCGCGCGCGACCGGTGTGAAGTTGCAGATCACCAGGATCGACTCACCGTTTTGTGCTTTGCGCAGGAAGCTCATGATGCTTGAAGCGGAGTCGGAGCAGTCAACCCACTCGAAGCCATCGTTGTAACAGTCGCCTTCGTGCAGGGCCGGTTGGTTCTTGTAGAGTCGGTTGAGATCGGTTACCCAGCGCTGCATCCCTTCATGCGGCTTGAACCCGAGTTGATGCCAGTCGAGGCTCGATTCATGCTTCCACTGCTGCCATTGGCCCCATTCGTCGCCCATGAACAGCAGCTTCTTGCCCGGTTGGCCGTACATGTACCCATACAGCAATCGCAGGTTGGCAAAGCGCTGCCAGTCGTCGCCGGGCATCTTCTCGACCATCGATCCTTTGCCGTGAACCACTTCATCGTGCGAGAGCGGCAGCACGAAATTTTCGCTGTAGGCGTACACCATGCGGAACGACAGTTCGCCCTGGTGGTACTGGCGGTGGATCGGTTCGCGCTCCAGATACTTGAGCGTATCGTGCATCCAGCCCATGTCCCACTTGAAGCCGAAACCGAGCCCGCCTACGGAAGTCGGCCGGGATACCTGCGACCACGAAGTCGATTCTTCCGCGTAAGTCTGCGTGTCGGGGTAGTTCTTGTAGACCTCGGCATTGAAGCGGCGCAGGAAGTCGATCGCTTCGAGGTTCTCGTTGCCGCCGTAGCAGTTGGGGACCCACTCGCCGTGCTTGCGCGACTAGTCGAGGTAGAGCATCGACGCGACCGCATCGACGCGCAAGCCGTCGATGTGATACTTGTCGAGCCAGTACATCGCCGAGGACATCAGGAACGAGCGGACCTCGTGTCGGCCGTAGTTGAAGATGGCACTGCCCCAGTCAGGATGAAAGCCCTGCCGGGGGTCGCCGTGCTCGTACAGGTGCGTGCCGTCGAAATAGGCGATGCCGTGTTCGTCGGACGGGAAGTGCGACGGCACCCAGTCGAGGATGGCACCGAAGCCGTTCTGGTGAAGTTGGTCGATCAGGTACATCAGGTCCTGCGGGGTGCCGAACCGGCTGGTCGGGGCGAAGAATCCGGTCGACTGGTAGCCCCATGAGCCGAAGAACGGATGCTCCGTGATCGGCATGAACTCGACGTGCGTGAACTCGGTCTTTTTCAGGTACTCGATCAGTTTTCCCGCCAGTTCGCGGTAGCTGAGCCAGCGGTTGCCTTCCTCCGGCACACGCATCCAAGAACCGACATGCATTTCGTAGATCGAGATTGGTGAGCGCAGCGAGTTCTTCTTCCACCGCGTCTTCATGTACTCCTGATCGTGCCACTGGTACGACAGGTCGCAGACGACCGACGCGGTTCGCGGCGGGATCTCGTGCCAGAAGCCGTACGGGTCCGCTTTGTCGACCTCGAATCCGTTGTAATTTGAGACGATGTGGTACTTGTAAACCGCTCCGGGCCCCAGGTTCGGCACGAAGCCGACCCATACACCCGAGGAACCCTGCGCGTAGAGCTTCCAGTCGTGCTTCAACCAGTTGTTGAAGTCGCCCATGACGAAGACTTGCTGAGCCCCGGGTGCCCAAACGGCGAACTGGGTGCCCTGCACCCCGTCCCGCGTACATGGATGAGCACCAAACTTTTCGTAAAGCCGGTAGTGGCTGCCTTCGTTGAAGAGGTAGTAGTCCTGTTCACCGATCACGGCCCGGTCTGCAGGAAACGCGGCAGGAAGTTTGCTCATGGCTCTTTCGAGAGTGGGTCGCAGGGGGTGTCCAATCGCGGACTTTGAAATTGTACTTGTGTTGCTCGAAAGTTCATCAACGAAACGAACGAAGCCGGTGCCCTCTCGACGGTGGCCTGTCAACGCGGTAAAATCCCCGCGGACAGGAATCCCCCCCCCATGGCGAACGGAGTTCCCGATGAAGAGTCGACTGGTTGTGCTGGCAATGATGCTGGTTCTGGCAGGCCCGGCCCCCGGTCAGATTGTATTGCCGCCTGACCCGCTGCCGAAGAAGGTGGAAGGCAAGGCACCACCCCCATTGCTCGAATCACCGAAGGACGAACCGCCCATCAAGCCACCGGAACCGCCGCTGCCGGTTCGCCTTCCCGATGCGCCGAAAACCTCTTCTGATGTGCCAAGCCCGCCGTTCAAGAAGATTGAATTGCCCAACGCCCCCGATCTGCCGGTCAAGCCACGTTCAGTTGACGAGAGCAAAGTGCCGTATGAAGTGATTCCGGTGGCACCCGCTGACGAACGACCTGTGGCCAGGCCGGCCACGGTGACGATTGGCATCTTCAATCACTCGAAGCGGGATTTGGTGCTGGAGATTGGCGAGCGAACGGTCAAGATCGAAAGCCGTCGCTGGGTGAAGCTGACGCTTCCCCGTGAATTTAACTGGCGGGAGAAGGATGGTGCCGTTTGGACCACCAGCGTCCCCGACAATGCGGATGCAGTGGAAATCGTTTTCAAGCGGTAAGTTGAGCGGGCAGGCCAGACGGCCTGCCTGCTCGTGTTCACTAAACGCGCACGCCCATTTCACGCAACGGGTCGCGAACTTCGGCCAGGTCGATGCCGGTCTTGATCCGGCGGAGGTCCTCAGCGGAGACGGGCTCGCCCGAGAAGATCTGAAACAAAGTGTCGGCGTCGAACGACTTCTCGTACTGCTCGTCCATCTCATGGTCGAAGTGGTCGAAGTACTCCTTCAGCTTGCCCAGCATGTACTTGGAGCCGTCCGGGTCACCGGCGGGCTCGCGCTTGGGGTACTCGATCTTTCCCTTTTTCCAGTCCAGCCCTTTGCCCATGTTCCAGATGCAGAACGTGACTTCCTCGAGCATGAAATGCTCAAGGAACGGCCGGCGGTTGAGTACGTCGAGCAGCTCTGCCGGCAGATCCTCAAAGATTCCCGGCCAGTGAGCAGGGTCCTCCGGCCGGGCGACCGGGCACATGGGGGATTCCCGATCGATGCCGAGCATGACGGACGCTTTCGGCAGAAACAGGAAAGCGCATGACGTCCCTTTGCCGTCGCTCCAGACGGCAAGGTCGGCACCGGCGGCCACGTCACTCCAGAACAGGGAACTGCGCCGTTCCTCAAAAAGCAACGACATAATCGCCAGTCCGCGCGCTGTCGAGCGCAGGTCGGTCGGCTTGATGAAGCGAATAGTTTGCGTCATTCCCTTAAGGTATCCAACGACCGCCAAAAGGCACTTGAAGAATTGAAAACTGGACGAAACGGCCTGTCACTGCGTCGGTGGAACCGACGATGACGATTGAGGCAGCAAACTCAAGTGGCTGGGAAGTATCGGGGCGACGTCGTGGTCGCTGTAGGTGCCTTCGTTCCGGGCCTTGCGGGGTTTGACCGCTGACCGGGGTTCGGCCGCCTTGGCCTCCAGGATCCGACTGAAGGCGGCGTCCTCATCGAGTGGCACTGGTTCGTCGGCATCTTCAAGCATCTGATCAGCGGGGCGGACGGGCTTGCGGGCGGCAGGCGCTCCGGGCAGGTCCCAGCAGATCTGGTACTTGAAATTGCCGACGGTCAGTTCATCGCCGGCTTTCAGTTTGCCTTCGAGGACGCGGTTGCCGTTGATACGAACGCCGTTGGTACTTCCGAGATCGCGGACAACGAGATAGTCGCGCACCTGGGCGATGCAGCAGTGCCTTCGCGACACCTTGCGTGAATTCAACTGGATGTCGCACTCGGGATGCCGGCCAAGCAACAGGATCGGCTTGTCGAGCAAGATACTCGGCCCATCGGTCAGTGCTAAAAGCTGCGCGGGCATAAGGTGGCCTTCGATTCAGCGGGCGATCCGAAACGGGGGGGGGATCGCATCTTCTTCAATCTATTCGGAACATCATGATCAGCGAGACGTCGATTGTCAATTCAATTGATGAAACGAGAACGGCCATGAATCAGCCACACGGGCGATCCATGGCCGTCAAAAGCATTTCGTTTGCGATTCTACCAGTCGCCTCCAAGGGTTTCGCCGTCATTGGGCAACATGGCCCGACGCCAGGTTTCCAGCGATACACCCTTGGTGACCGAACGCACGCTACCGTCCATCATCGCGATGTTCATGACGGTATGGCCGGTTTGAACAGTCAGACTGTTGCAGCATTCTTTCCCGGCCGGGCATGACGAGGCAGGCCGGGCGACCGGTTGCACTTGGAATGGGATCGTTAGCTCATTGGATGGATTCGGGTATCCATTCACGTTGGCGTTGGTGATGGTGGTACCGTTAATCACCAGCGATGCACCGGTCAACGAGAATGTCAAACCGAAGTTGTGCACGCCGCCACGAGGGGGGTTGTTCATCGAGTTCGACGGAAAGTATGCGAGCATGGCCGCCCGGCCGCGACCATCGCACCACTGATACGCCTCGGCGAGCATAATCGTGTTCGACATACCATCGTTCGTGCTGGTTCGCTGGAAGTTGGATGGCGGTGCGGTAAAGCCCTTGACTTCATCCCCATCCGTAAAGACATTCCAGTTACCAACATAGTTGGTGCTGCTCCAGGGACTTCCGGACGTCGTGTAAACTTTGCCCCGGGTCGATTGCGCTTCGCTGCCGACGCTTTGATCGGACGGACAAAGCAACGAACTGATCACCGCGTCGCGTACGCCTGGCTTGAAGATGTTGATGAATCCGTTGACGGGGCCGCTGTTAGGCGGATCGTAAACAGCGGCGCTAGCGGGGCTGACTATCGTCCGCGGGGGCACCCACTGGTTTGTGCCCGGATCGGCGTATCGCGCGGGAACCCATACCGGCGCGGGGTCGATCACGTAGCCGTTTCCGGTCGTATTACTGCCGCTATCCTGCTGTTGTTTGGCTGCGTTCCAATCATTGTAAGTTGCGGGAACAAAAACTGAGCCCGTACTGTAAACCGTACCATTTGCCGGACTCACGAGCACGCCCGTGGCGGGGGACGAGACGGAAGAACCCCTGTTATCGAACCTACTCACGTCCTGGGCGATTTGATCGTGCAGGTTGCCTTGTTCGATGTAAGGCAGCGTGTGGACAATCCAACTTCCGTAAATGCTTTTGGTGTTGGTGGCCTGCGTTGTCCTGCCGCCGATGGCGGGAAAGATGCCGTTATATGTCGGCATCGACCCGTGTGACGTATGAAAATTGTGAACGGCCCCTGCGAGTTGTTTCAGGTTGTTCTGGCACTTGGTGCGTCCGGCCGCTTCACGGACCTTCTGTACAGCCGGCAGAAGCATACCGATCAGGATCGCGATGATCGCGATGACGACGAGCAGTTCAATCAACGTGAACGCCAAACGTTTCGTAGCGTGACGACGGGTCATGATCAGCCCCCTTGGTGACGGGAGAACACGGTCTACAATTGTTGCGAGTCTGAAGACAGGATGAGAGAAAGATTAAACTTTGATGAACGTGCGGTCCAGTGGAAAGTCGAAAGATCGTCAGAGATTTTCCCGATTGCTTCCCTGACCTATAACCAACCGAACGGGGAGTGTCGATTGACAAACCTTCCGCGAAGTCCGACAAGCAACGGAGAAAGAAGATGGCGGAGCGAATTGTCCTGCGTACCGGCGAGGCGCTTGTCGAGGGCAGCCTCGACTACCTGTGTGCCGAACCCGAGATTGCCATCGGTGAACTTGATGGGCCACTCGGCCATGCTCTGGCACAGCTGATCGGCGATCAGGTAAAGGGCCATACCAAAGTCTTCGCGATCCTCAACAGTGACGTTCAAGTGCGGCCCACCACGCTGATGGTCAGCAAAGTCACCGTGCGCGATCCCCGCTACACGAACATCCTGATGGGCAGCGTGCAGGCCGGGATCGCGAATGGGGTTCTCGACGCGGTGCGCGCGGGCGATATTCCCCGGGAGAAAGTCAACGACCTGGGCATCATCTACTCAGTCTGGCTCGATCCGGCAGTACTGACCGTCCCGCAGGGGCAGGTCGATCATGCAGGGTTGTTCAACGTGCACCGGGAAGCGACAGCAAAGGTGATCCGCAAGGCGATGCGGCATGAACCGGATATCGATTGGCTCCTCGCCAATCAGGACAAGGTTCAGCACTATTTCCATCAGCAGGGAATCGAAGGAAACATCTGACGTGAATGCAACGATGCCGGCGGAAACGATTCACTCGTCCCCGCCGGCATCGCGATGTCGACTACTTCGCGGCCAGTTTCTGCAGGGCCGTCAGCGACTCCTGGGCAACCCAGCTGTCCTCATCCTTCTGCAGGTATTTGAGGTGGTCGACGACGTACGGCACGGACATCTTCATCGAAGCGATGTGCCGAATCGCATTGACCCGAACCGCCCGATCGTTGTCCAGGCGAGCAGTCTTCACCAGGCCGGCGACGATCTGCGGCGAATTCCGCCAGTCGTGTTCCGATAGCGAACGGATCGCATGATGCCGTTCGTTCGGCGTGTTGCCCGTTAGAAGCGTGTCGATCAGGCCGCCGACCGGGTCGACGGTCGGCTTCGGGGCCATGACGGGCGCGCTCGGGGCGACCGTCAGTGTCAGCGTTTCGGGCTTGACCGGATCGGCCGGCGGCATCAACTGCTGTTCCTGCATCGGTACGACCGTCGTCATCGGTTCGGGCATCAGCGCCGGCAGTTCAACCGGTGTCGGTTCGCTCATCGGCGGAAGGATCGGCTGTTCGGCATCCGGCGTCGGCACGTTGACGCGGGTTTGCTCGATGGTATCCGGTTCGGTGGTCATCGGCATCACGCGTACTTGCGGCAGTTCACGCGGGACCGGGGCCATGACAGGTCCCTGTGTGACGGGCTGCGTGGTCGCCGGGCGGGAGACGGTTGTGGTCGCCGGTGCCGTGCCTTCGGCTCCGTAGCGGATGATGTGGTACAGGCTGCGCTGGCCTTTCGGCAGCGGGGCCTGGACTGCAACGCTGGTCACCGTCGATTGACGCTTCGATTCGTACATCGCAACGGTCTTGCGTGCCCGTTCGATCAGGTCGCGTTCTTCCTTCGTCAGGCCGCCTTCTTTCGGTTGGACCGGCGGCTTTTCCTTTTCGATCGGCTCGACATCGACCTCCTTCGGCGCATCCTGGAAGCAGGCAACGCAGCGGGATAACGCCATGTAGGCGAAGTCCTTGACCCGTTCAGAACGCTCGGCCGGATTGCCGTCCTTATCGCTGCCGGAAACGCAGATTTCCAGGGCGGCCATCACCTTCCTGGTGCAGCAGCAGCCGTTGGCGAACGAGATGGCCGCTTCCAGTCGCACGCATTCGATGCGGTCGGATCGCAGGGCAGCGATCAGAGCTGCTTCGGCTTCCGGATAGTACCGGCAGTCGAGCGTACCGAGGTACTTGACAGCTTCACGCCGGGCCTTCGCTTCGAGCGCATCCTTCTTGGCCTGGTCTGCTGCGCCGGCGACGCCGGGTTGGGCCAGGTCCTTGGCGCTCGGCATCACCGGGCAGAAAGGAGGGATGATGCCGCCGGTGAAGGCAGCGGCCGGGGCGCTCATGGCATTGAGCATCTGCCCTGCCGGTGTCTTGCACAGCTTGCGTTTGCACTCTTCAAGCGCGATGCAGGCCCGGGCGAAGAAGCCCGGCTGTGCCGCGGGTGCGGCCGCTGGAGCCGTCGCCCCTGGCGCCGCCGCGGCTGGAGCGCCCGGTCCGGCCGCGGGAGGCCCGAACTGGGCCATCGCCGGACTGCCACCCAGGAACATCGACAGCAGGCCCATTCCCATCCAGTGTTTCCGACGCATGGGACGGTTCCCCCTTCGCTAGACCTTGGCCAGGTTGCCCCGGCGACTGAACGAATGACAGTTGATCTGACTCCTGCCATTTGTTTCGGCCGCTCAGACCGCCGGTCTTGAGGAAAGGATCGAATTTGTCGGGAAGGCCGATGCTGCCGGTTGTCCCTCTCTTGCGGAATCCACCTATTAAAGGATGCCCCCGCGTAATCGCCATATGTGGAAGGTTCGTTGTTTAACGTCAATCTGTTCTCTTTCCCAGAATCGGCACAATCGCTGAAGGTCGCACCATCCTCGCGACGATAACGGTTGCGTGATGGAAAAATGCGCATGGCCCGGAAACCTTCCGGCGTAACCGACGACGAGGTGCTTTATGAGCGCGAAGTCAGGATGGATCAATGTGCGGCGATGGATGCTGGGCCTACTGCTGCTGGCCCCCTCGGCGGGGTTCTCGCAGCAGATGACAGGGACTCCGGCACCGGCCCCGCTGCCCGAGCAGGTCAAACAGGCTGCAGCCTTGAAGGAATCAAACAGTGAAGCCTTCAACCAGGTGTTGCAGGCAGGCTGCTCCAGCTGCGGCGGCGGGCTGCTCGGGCCCGGCGCGGCCGGCTACATGGGCGGCGTCGGTTCCTGCAGTGGCGACGGTTGCGAAAGCGGTTGCTTCCCCGGCCAGAACAAGTGCGTGCCCTGCGAAGCACACAGCTGCGTCGGCCGCATGGTCTGCGCGTTCCACGATTGCCTCTGTTGTCCTGACCCGTGCTACGAACCGCGCTGGATTGCGGCCGCCAACGCCGCATTCTATGTGGACGGTGCCCGCCCCGTGACCCAGATGCGCCTGCGTTGGGAGAACGGCCAGCAATTCACTCAGCCCGACCGTGCGGAGTTCTTCTGGGCCCGCCTCGGCGGTAAGGGCCCCCCGCGACGTGAAGTCAGCCTTGGCTACAACACGCTGAACATCTACAACGAAGCGGGAACGGAAAAGTTCTCGATGTTCACCGAGATGCCGTATCTGAACATCGACCCGGAGATCAACGACGGGGCCGGCGGCTTCGGCGACTTGAAGATCGGTACCAAGTCGCTGCTGCTCGACTGCGAACTGATCCAGGCGTCGTTTCAGTTTGTGACCACGATCCCCACGGGCAACTCCCGCAAGGGCCTGGGTATCGGGCATGTGGCACTTGACCCGTCGCTGCTCGTGGCGATCAAGCTGTACCCGGAGACGTACCTGCAGGCCCAGTTCGGCCAGTGGATTCCGATCGGCGGGACCCAGGGCTTCCAGGGCAGCATCTTCCACTTCCACACCAGCTTGAACCATGTGATGTGCCGACCGGTGGGTGACACGCAGTTGATCGGCACGCTCGAACTGAGCGGCTATTCGTTCCAGAGCGGGTCGTACACCGATCCGATCCTGGGCGGTGTGTCGGCCAACGGGTACACCTACCTGAGCGTTGGCCCCGGCATCCGCTACGTCATCTGCGACAAGGTCGATATCGGCGTCGGCTCCGCCTTCGCTGTCACCGGCCAGCACTTCGCGGAACAGACGTACCGCACCGAGTTCCGCTGGCGCTTCTAAGCCGCTAGCGTCGTCGTCATGAACGACAGCGAGCCGCGATCATGTGAGAGTGCCCACTCCCCCATGATCGCGGCTCGCTGTCGTTTACCCTGCCGGTTTCTTGGTCTGCAGTTTGATGCGGAACTTGTCCCAGAAGTCTTTCTGATCGGGCAGTGTCCAGCCGGGGACGGACAGCTTATACAGCTTTGCCAGGTCCATGACTGTCCTGGGGTATTCGGGCCAACGGCCTTCCGCTTCCTTCAGCCGCTGCATGTCGCGTTTGCCGGCATCCGATTTCTGCAAGGTCGGTTCCAGTTTCTCGGTGATGAATGCCCTTACTTCCACGGGCATCGTCTCTTTGTTGATTGGTCCCAGCGGCTCAGGCAACGAGACGCGGTTCTGCCGGGCGAAGCGGCTGACGGCAATCGCAAAGTCGGGCCAACGACCCTGGGCGTCCTGCAACTCCTTCGGCAGGCCTTTCTTCTTGGCCAGTGTCTTGTCGACTTTCTCAAGTGCTTCGCGATCGGCCTTCGGCAGCGCTTCGTAGGTCCGCGGTCCGTCGAGCGGGCCGGGCAACAGCGGGAAGCGGTCGGCCAGTTCGACCAGCATCTTCAGGAACACGGGCCGGCCGCGATCTTCCTGCATCAACTCGCGCACCCGGCGAAGGCGTTCCCGTTCCGGCGTCGGCAACTGTGATTCGAGATTGACGACGAAGGCTTCCTCCGCGGGAGTCACGGGCGGCAGGCGGTTGTCCTTGATGTCATCCCAGTTGCGGAGGACGAAATGCCATTCCTCCCGGCGCTCCCGTTCGTCGGCTCGCCAGTTCTCGATCAACCGTCGGCGTTCGGCATCTTTCTCCGTCTTCGCGTAGCGGTCGCGGTACGCCTTGGGCAGCGTTTCGATCCATTCGTGATCCTTGATCTCTTCGATGATTTTCAGCCGCTCGTACGCGGTGGCCGCATCCGTGATCCGTTTGCGATCG
>JBBQII010000027.1:0-14406 GCA_038324795.1 Gemmatales bacterium | reverse complement strand
GACACCGGTTGCTGGACTCATAAATAAATTGAATATAACTACAATCGGTGCCGTCGTGCGCCCAAGCGAGATTCTGCTTGAAATCACACCAAGTGATCAACGCATAGTCATTCAGAGTCGTGCTAACCCCAACGATCGTGCCAATCTGCGTAAAGGGTTACCGGCGCGTGTGCGTATCGGCGCGTACGATTACGCGACATACGGTACATTTGAAGGCCATGTTACCGATGTCAGTGCTGACACCTTAACCGATGAGCGAGGTGTCCGCTATTACCGCGTCAATGTCGAAGTTGATATTTCAACTCTCGTATCCCGTGCACGCCAACCTGGTGTGCTGGTCCCGGGTATGGCGGCAAGCGCAGACATTGCGGTTGGTAAACGAACCGTTTTATCATTTATACTTTCTCCGTTACTGAAATTTCGTGACGGGGCGTTTCGCGCTGATTCAGCGACTCCTTTCGAACGTTATGCAGTGCATCCGACTTCATGCTGATAAATATGATTGTAAAGAGAGAACACTATGTTTAAACAACTCAATAATTATTACGTAATTGTGTCACTGCCATTTGTTTTGCTGCTTGCCGGTTCTGCGTATTTTTTTGATGCAATCAAGAAAACAATAAGCAGTAATCCCCACCCGCAAATTAACTACACGATATTCTATATTATTTTGTTTGGCGGAGTGCTTATTCTGATAAGTGTTCACCGGTTGATGAAAGAAGCCAAGGCAATTGTTAAGTATTCAAAAGCAGTGCACAGCAACGAGAGCATTAAGACTTTGCAGGAATTATCCGGCAGCTTTTCTGGCGACATTTCTAATGTACTGCAAATGGTAACTGCTTCCAGCGGCCGTTCGATTTCCCACCAGGAGCAGGTTTCAATTGAGCATGAACTGTCAAATGTACGGAGTAGTCTGTATCGTCGCAACGCTTTGCCTCAATATCTGACGGGACTGTTGGTCGGCATGGGTCTGCTTGGAACGTTTGTCGGTTTGCTCGCGACACTCAGTGATATTTCAACCCTGATCAGCAGTTTTGCTGAGTTGGATATGGCATCAGCAAGTCCACTTGCGGTATTTCGTACTATGATAGAACGGATGAAAGCTCCTATGCAGTCAATGAGTATTGCTTTCTCAGCTTCTATGTTCGGTCTGTTGGGTTCAATTATTCTCGGTCTAATGATGGTTGGGATTCGGCGATTTCAAGGGGATATTTCCGCATTACTTGGTTCAGAAATTGCTCGACACATAGAGGTTGCTCTTGCATACGAAAGTGTTACTTCCGTTGGTGTGGCAAGTTCCGTTTCCGGAAGCGGGATGTTGTCCACAGGAGAAGAAGCAAAAATTCTGACTCGTATTGAAGAGCGATTAGCCGAGGCAGGGCGTGCTCAACAGCGCATGATGGCTGCAGAAATAGAAGATTTTCAAAACCAGCGTAATGATATGGTGCGTGCACTTACCGAACAGACCGAAACAAGCAATAGGTTTAGTGGTGAGTTGCAGCATCTTTGCAGTCAATTTGGCACGGCTCTCACTATTATGGAGAGGGGTAATAGCGAGATATCTACACAAATTTCCGAGATGACGGTTCAATTGGCCGCGGCTGCTAAAGAGTCGCATAAACTGCTTGCCATGCAGATGGACGAGCAGAAAAGACTGCGAGAATCAATCGATTCCTGCAAAATAGAAGAGCGGTTGGCTGAAGCAGCGCGTATGCAGCAACGTGTGTTGTCTGCCGAAGTAGATGACTTTCAGAAACAGCGCGCAGATATGCTGCGCACTCTTGCAGAGCAGACCGAGGCAAGCAATAGGCTGCGCTCGCCGACCGCCGCGGAGTGGTACCTCGAAAGCAACGGCAATATGCTCGTCTGCGAGGCGATCGATGCCTCGCAGGTGAACGAACCGTGATCAATCGTCAGCGACTGGAACAAGCCTATACTAAGGCCCGCGATACCCTGCTCGCTGAACGTACTGCGGACGGGTACTGGGTCGGCGAGCTTTCCGCATCCGCCCTTTCCACGGCAACGGCGATCACCGCGCTGCAGTTGACGGGCGAGCCACGCCCGCTGGTCGACGCCGGACTGGACTGGCTCTCGCGACACCAGAACGCCGATGGCGGCTGGGGCGACACGACGAAAAGCCTGTCGAATATTTCAACGACGATGCTCTGCCGGGCGGCCCTTCACGTATGCGACACGCAACACCATCACCATGATTGCCTTGAACGGGCGGAAGCCTGGCTGCGCGATCGCCATGGCCGAACCGATGCGGAACTGGCCGAGGCAGTACGGGCACGCTACGGGCGCGATCGCACGTTCGCCGTGCCAATCCTCACGATGGCCGCCCTGGCGGGCCTGGTCCCCTGGCGCGAGGTACCGCGGCTGCCATACGAACTGGCCTGCCTGCCGCAGTCGTGGTACCGGTTCGCGAAAATGCCCGTTGTCAGTTACGCTCTGCCGGCCCTGATCGCCATCGGGCAGTGCATTCACACCAAGCGCGGCTCGTGGAACCCGATCGCGGCGCTCATCCGCCGACTCGGCCGCGGCCGCAGCCTGCGAGTGCTGGCGACAATTCAACCATCAAGCGGCGGCTATCTGGAAGCGACGCCGTTGACCAGCTTCGTGGTGATGTCGCTTGCCGCCCTGCCCCACGCAACACCCGGTTCTGCAGCACGAAAAGTGATCGACCTCGGACTGCACTTTCTGCGCGAGTCCGCCCGGCCCGATGGTTCCTGGGCGATCGACAGCAATCTGTCGATCTGGGTCACCACGCTGTCGATCAACGCCCTGCATGCGGCCGGCGATCTTGCATCGCTGGATCGACAGCCACAATTGATTGCTTGGTTGAAACAACAGCAGATGCGCACCCGGCACCCGTACACCGGCGCCGATCCCGGCGGTTGGGGCTGGTCGCACCTGCCCGGCAGCGTGCCCGACTGCGACGACACACCCGGCGCGATGCTGGCGCTGCAGGCACTGGGCGTCGATGACCCGGCAGTGATGAACGCCGGCATCAAGTGGATGCGCGGCCTGCAGAACCGCGACGGCGGCTGGCCCACCTTCTGCCGCGGTTGGGGCACCCTGCCCTTCGACCGCAGCGGCAACGACCTGACCGCGCACGTACTGCGTGTGCTGCCGGACGACCGCGGCTTCGCGTATCTCGCCCGGCAGCAGCGGGCGGATGGCTCCTGGCTGCCGCTCTGGTTCGGCAACCAGCATGCGGATGACGACATCAACCCTGTGTACGGAACCGCGCGCGTGCTGGCGGCGTACCGCGATCACGGCATGCTCGACAGCGAGCCGGCCCGCCGGGCGATCGCCTTCCTTCGCGATATCCAGAATGCCGATGGCGGCTGGGGCGGCGCGAAGGGTACACCGTCCACGGTTGAAGAAACGTCGCTCGTGGTTGAGGTGTTGGCTGGACGTGAAGACGTACCCGGCTGGACGGCGGGCGTGAACTATCTGATCGACCGCGTGGAGGCCGGAACCTTCGCGGACGCCTCACCCATCGGCTTTTATTTCGCGAAGTTGTGGTACTTCGAGAAGCTGTACCCGATCATTTTCACGGTGGCCGCACTGGGGCGGGCGTGGCAACAGATGATATGATGACCGGGGAGGAACTGCATGGCCGCGGAAGTGATCTCGTGCCCCGCATGCGGGCATCTCGTGCGTGTACCGGATAGTCTGCTGGGCGAAACAGTGCGCTGTCCAGCCTGCAAGGCATACTTCACCGCGCCGCTTCGGGCGGATGACGGCACGCTGGGCACGGCTGAATTGCTCGGCGACGCGCCGCCTCCGACGGTCACAGCGTCGTCGCCACGCCGCAGTCTCGACGGCAACCCGCTGTTCGTGCCGGGGATCTTCCTGCTGTTCGTCGGCATCGTCGGCACGGCCGTCAACGGCTTCCAGGCGTACCAGGCGTTCGCCGATCCGGACGGTATGCGGGCGCGGATGGAGTTGGTGAAGAAGCAGGCCGCCGAACTGCTGAAAATGCAGGTCGACGATAACGCTGCCGAGCAATGGACAAAGACCGCGCCGATCGTGTTCGCGACCGTCACCGCCATCAGCCTGATGACCTTCATCGCCAGCATTTGCCTGCTGACCCACCGGTTCTACTGGCTGGCGATGGCCGGCAGCATCCTGGCAATGTTCAACCTCGGCAACTGCTGTTGTCTGATCGGGGCTCCCGTCGGAATCTACTCTTTGGTGAAACTGTTCGACCCGGAAAACCGTGCGCTGTTCCGGAGGGGATGACGATGCTGGCAGATCGAGTTAGCCATTTCTCCGAATCGGTGATCCGCGAGATGACTCGCTTGGCCGTGCAGCACGGGGCGATCAACCTGGGCCAGGGCATGCCCGACTTCGAGACGCCGCAGGAGATCAAGGACGCCGCGTGCCGGGCGATTCAAGAGGGGTTCAACCAATACGCCATCACCTGGGGAGCCCCCGCCCTGCGCGAGGCGATCGCGAAGAAGGCACGCACGTTCAACGGGATCGCCTGCGATCCGGACGTGAACATCACGGTCTGCTGCGGCGCGACCGAGTGCATGATGGCCACGATGCTCGCGGTCGTGAATCCGGGCGATGAAGTGATCATCTTCCAGCCGTTCTACGAGAACTACGGGCCCGACGCGATCATCTCCGGCGCGAAGCCGGTCTGGGTCAACCTGCGGCCGCCGCACTGGGATTTCGATCCCGACGAACTGAGAAAAGCCTTCTCGGATAAGACCAAGGCGATCATCGTCAACACGCCCAACAACCCGACTGGCAAGATCTTCTCGCGCGGCGAACTGACACTCATTGCCGAACTTTGCCAGAAGTACAACGCCTACGCCCTGACCGACGAGATCTACGAGTATATCCGCTTCACGGATGCCCCGCATATCAGTCTGGCGACGCTGCCGGGCATGTCCGAACGGACGGTGACGATCAGCGGCCTGTCGAAGACGTTCAGCATCACCGGTTGGCGGCTCGGCTACTGCATCGCGCCGAAGATCCTCACCAACGGCATCCGCAAGGCGCACGATTTCCTGACCGTCGGCGCTCCGCACCCCCTGCAGATCGCCGGGGCCAAGGCACTGGAACTGCCTCAGGAGTATTACGACCATCTGCGGATTGACTACAAGCGCCGTCGGGACCTGTTCCTGCCGTATTTGACCCAGGCCGGGCTGACGGTCTATGAACCGCATGGCGCGTACTACGTGATGACCGATATCAGCGAAATGGGCTGGCGCGACGACATCGACTTCGTGCGCACCATGATCCGCGCCATCGGCGTTTCGGCCGTGCCGGGCAGCAGCTTCTACAGCCCGAAGGAACAGGGCAAGTCGATGGTCCGCTTCATGTTCGCCAAGCGCGATGAGACCCTGCACGAAGCCGGGAAGCGCCTGCAGGGTCTGTGCGAGCTGACCGTACCGCGGCTCTAAATCTCCGCATCTTGATTTGATCCGTTACTGATTCCGTGCTAGAGAACTTCGCGTCGTGCAGGAAACTCACGCTTGCGGAGCATTGCATGTTGG
Source organism: Gemmatales bacterium (assembly GCA_038324795.1). GTDB lineage: Bacteria > Planctomycetota > Planctomycetia > Gemmatales > Gemmataceae > JAIOQJ01. The sequence goes on along the minus strand of JBBQII010000027.1, from coordinate 8,890 downwards.
AGCGGATTTCGGCCGGGGTGTCGCTGGCTCGCAGCAGCTGGCGTACCCTGATGAGTGATAAGAAACTGCTGCTGTTCCCCTGCATCAGCGGCATACTGACGTTGCTGGTCATCGCCAGTTTCTTTGTACCGCTGGGTTTCCTGTTCAAGCAGGGTCACCTCTTCGATGTGGACGGCAAGCTGCGCGTCTGGGTCTACCCGATCGCGTTCAGCGCGTACTTCGGTGCCTGGTTCGTCATCATCTTCTGCAATGCCGCCCTCATGAGTTGCGTGCTGCTCCGCTTCGATGGCCAACCCGCTTCACTGGGCGATGGCTTCCGGGCCGCAATGCTGCGACGCCGGCAGATTCTCGGCTGGGCGGTCGTTTCCGCCTGCATCGGCCTGCTGATGATGATCATCGAATCCCACAAGCGCGGCGGTCAACTGATCGCACGCATTCTCGGTACCGCATGGTCGGTCATGACGTTCTTCACGGTGCCGATCCTCGTCGTGCAGAACGTCGGCCCGTTCGCAGCCATCCGCGGATCGGTCTCGCTGATTCGCCGAACCTGGGGCGAGGCACTCGTCGGCAAGATCGGCTTGGGGATCGTCTCGCTGGTGCTCTTCCTGCCAGTTGGGGGGCTGTTCCTGGCCGGGTACCTGATGCTCGCGCACGATCATCGCATCGCCTATGCCCTGTTCGCGGCCGGCGGCCTGAGCCTGCTGGCGTTCGCGGCCGTCACCTCGGCGTTGCGGACCGTCTTCATGACCGCCTTGTACCAGTATGCCGCGTTCCAGCGGACGCCGGACGGCTTCGATACCGAAACGCTCGCACGCGCCTTCCACCACAAATGATCGACATCACACGGATGCAATCTTCCATGGACACCCCCACGACGACTGTACCGAAGGCCGCGACCACGTCGATCTTCTCGAGCTGGCCGTACCTGTTCGTACTCGCCCTTGCCGGCCTGTGCGGTTACAGCTTCTATCGCCTCAGCGAGGAGCCGGTCATCCAGTCGGGCGGTTACTCGGCCATCACCTATTCCCCCTCGACGGGCGACTACGGTTCCGCATCGGACTGCAAAACGTATGCGGATGCCGAACGGATCGCGCTGGAAAAGTGCAAGCATCCCGATGCACGCGTGGTCGTCTGGTCGAAGGATCATTGGTGCGCGCTGGCCGTGGCCGATGATCGCGCGTTCGGTTTTGCATCCGGGGGCAACCGGGAAGAGGCGGAACTATCAGCCCTTGAACATTGCAAGGCGCACTCGGCCAGTCCGTGCCATGTGGCGGTGGTTGTGTCTTCAAAAGGCACAGTCGACCTGGCTCCTTCCGCAAGCGCGGGCAAAGGCACGTATGGGGCGATCGCCTACTCTCGTTCAACCGGGCTGTTCGGTGCCTCGCAAGGCTGTGTGACATATGCCGCCGCTGAAAGCGAGGCGCTTGCCGGCTGTCAGGCCGCCGATGCCCGGATCGTGACGTGGGCTCACGGGGCGTGGTGTGCGTTGGCGGTTGCGGAAGATCGGTCGTACGGCTACTGCTGGGGCCATTCCAAAGAGAAGGTGGAACTTACCGCACTCGATCACTGCCGACATTACGCGAAAACACCCTGCCGCATCGCAGTCGTGATTGACGCGTCGGGCAACAGTTCGACGGGCAGCCGGGTGCTGAAACCGGGAGCAGGCCCGGCCTACCCGCTGTCGCTCCGCCAGTTCGCGCCGGTCGGTCAGAGCGTCACGATTGACCGAACCGAGACCGATTTCTCATCAATGAGTGCGGATCTGCCGAGCAAGGGCGAAACGATGCAGAACAGCGCCGACGTCAAGCATGTCGTCAGCGTGGTGACGGTCCTTGAAGACGGAGCGGAACGGCCGATGAAGTATCAGGAGTTCTTCAAGGTTGCTGAGAAAACCAGTGCCGGCAAGACAACACCGCTTTCCTATCAGGGCCAGACGATCACCTTCGAATGGGCCGTCGACCACTACACGCTGAAAACGGTCAGCACCGCCATCGCGGCCAAAGACATCAAGAGATTGGAAGTAAAAGCCAACATCCCTGACCAGGAAGCAGTGATCGCCCCCGGCCGGGCCGTCAAAGTGGGCGAGGAATGGGAGATCGACATTGCCCGTTACGCAAAGACACTGGGACCCTGGGCCGCACTTGATGAACTGAGTTCGACAGCCATTGCCCGACTGGATTCGGTAACCGATCGCGACGGTCGGCGGATGGGCGTGATCCATCTCGATGTGCATCCGGCACTTACCCGCATCGGCCCGTTGCAATTCGCGGTACCGGTATCGGGCACCCTGACCGGGACACTCGAAACCGCGATCGACGGCACGTCGCCGGCATGCACGTTCACGCAATCGAACAAGATCACCGGCAAGACCGAACTGATCGGCCCGGGACAGAACGTTCCCGCCACGATCGAGTTCACGTATAAGTCGAATCAGATGCGGACGGAGGCGAAATGATATAGGGCGCAGACAGTAGTAAAGTCGTCAGACCCGCGGTCGCAACAAGGCCTTTCAAGACAACCACGAAAAGCTCTAAAAGCACGAAAGGAAAGAACGGATCATCCACGATGATGACGGCATCACATGGATTTTGCCTTCATTTTGTGTGTTTCGCGTCTTTCGTGGCCAATCTGCTTCTTCGCGTTGAAAGTGTTCGCAAAGGACGCGTTGCCCCTGCTCCCTTGCGGTCGCGGCTCGTTGGAGACGCTGTAGCCCAAAAGTTTAATTCTGCTCGGGCCCTCAGAAGGGGTTACGGCGTGGCAAGCAGTTCCTGCCGCGATCCGGCCGTCAGGATCGCATCAGCCAATCGTTCCAAGCGGTCGTGATCTCGAATGGCCATGACTTGGGCCGCACTCGCGGCATCCGGAGGTCCGAATCGCTTCCGGTCCAACCGCAACAGCATCTGGTTCATACCTTTGATCCCTCCGTTCAACTCGCGGAGTTCAACCTTGGCACCCCATTCGACATAGGCGGTCACCACTTCAATGGTTGTCACGCCCCGAAAGATCTTCACGAGTTCGTTCTGCTCGACGCGGAGACCGGACAGTATGTACAACGCCATCATCAGTCGTGCCGCTTCCGCATCCGGTAGCCGATAGTTGACGCATCGAGAGCGAATCCTTGACCCGTTAACCGAGAGCGTTAGCGACTGTGATCTCTTCTGACTGTCGGGCTCAGAATGTCACGCGGGGGCGGCAACCATCGTGGAGCACGCGTCTCGCGTGCTCGTTAATTCGAGCACGCGAGACGCGTACTCCACGGTAAAGCCGGCCGCGTTGAATTGTATTCTTGTCCAGACCATCAAAAACAAGTCACTTTCTGCGCTCCTGCTATCAGACAATCGGCCCGCTCGTTATTGTACAACCCACGTTGCTCGCGGAACCAGTTCCCGTATTCTTCCCGTGTCGGGAGCTTCACTTTCGATACACATCTTGAACAGGCACCGGAGACCGGTATGAGCACCCTCGTTGTCGTCGGCTATGACGATCCCTTCAAGGCCGAAGAAGTTCACCTGATGCTGCGCAAGATGCAGCGTGAATACCTGATCGATCTCGAAGATGCCGTGTTCGCCGTCAAGGACCAGAATGGCAAGGTCAAGCTGCATCAGTCGATGAACCTGACCGCGGCCGGCGCTGTCACCGGCGGATTCTGGGGATCGCTGATCGGCCTGTTGTTCCTGAATCCCCTGCTGGGCATGGCGATGGGCGCGGCCGCGGGCGCGGTCTCCGGCGCGATGACCGACCTCGGCATCAACGATGATTTCATGAAGGATCTCGCTGCCACGCTGAAGCCGAACAGTTCCGTGCTGTTCGTGCTCGTTCGCCACATGACACCCGACAAGGTGATGGACGAACTGCACGGCACCGGCGGCAAGATTCTCAAGTCGTCGCTGTCGCACGAAGACGAAAACAAGCTGCAGTCGGCCATGAATGCCGCCAAGGCGTAAAGCCGGCCCGAGTGCCCTACGTTCCAGGTCCTTTCGGAGAATCGACCTCCATGCAAGCAGGACGTTGCCGGCGGCTGTCCTACGCGACACCCGCCCTTGGGACCCTGTCGTCACTGACGCTCGCGCCCGGATGATCGCGCAAGCCGCCGGCCCGGCCCGAGGTCGTGCGTCCGGTCAAAACGATGATCGTATCTGCCGGCGAGGAAGAGCGCACGCGCAGCTTCCCCGGCAAGGTCGAAGCGTCGAAGCGCGTGGAACTCGCATTTCAGGTGTCCGGTCTGTTGACGAACCTGACGGTGAAAGAAGGCCAGAACGTTGCGAAGGGCGAAGTGATCGCCCAGTTGCGGCAGGATGAGTCCACGGCCCGCTTGAAGGTACTTCAGAGCCGGCTTGATCAGGCACGCGCCGAACTTCGTGCGTTGCGGGCCGGCGTGCGGGTCGAGGAACGGTTGCGGCTCGAAGGCGACGTGCGGGCAGCCGAAGCGCCCTTCGCCAACGCCCGGGCCGAGAACACGCGCTATCAGCAGTTGCTGCGATCAAATGCCATATCGAGTGCGGATGCCGAGCGAGCCACGCGGGACATGTCGGTCGCCCAGGAGGCGCTCAACACGGCGCGTCAACTTCGCGATAAGGGCATCACGGGCCGCGACGAAGACATCGACGCGAAAGAGGCCCGAGTCCGCGGCCTGGAAGCCCGGGTCGTCGAATCTAACATCCAGATGGACGATAGCACGCTGCGTGCTCCGTACGACGGCGTGATTGCCCAGCGGTTCGTCGAGCAAAACCAGAACGTGATGGCGAAGCAGCCGATCGTGAAGTTCCAGGACGTGGACGAGATCGACGTGGCCGTGGATGTCCCCGAAGCGGTGATGGCCGCGGACATCCTGACTGCCGACTTCCTGCGGATGGAAGCCCGTGTCAGCGGCGCGCCGGGGCTGGAGTTCCCCGTCCATATCAAGGAAGTCGCCCAGCGGGCTGACCCCGTGACGCAGACGTTCCGCGTATTGGTCGCCTTCAAGGCCCCGCCGGCAGGCGTCAACATCCTTCCCGGGATGACGGCCACGGTGACGGTCACCTATCGCCGGGCCGGGATCCTCGGCAGTCCGATCCTCATCCCGGTGTCCGCCGTCACCAAGGACGGCAGCAGCGCGCAGATCGTCTGGATCGTGAATGCCGACCAAACGATCACGCGCCGACCGGTCAAAGTCGGCGAAGCAACCGGCGGCCGGCTGGAGGTACTCGACGGGTTGCAGCCGGGCGACCGGATCGCCGTTGCAGGCGTTTCGTTCCTGCGCGGCAGCATGAAAGTCAACGATCTGGGTGATAGTCCGGGAGGCCGGCCATGAATACCGGCGTGATCTCCATCCGCAACAATCGCGTCATGTTCCTGATGATGATTCTCATCGTCATCGGCGGCTACCACGCGTACCAGACCCTGGGCCGGCTCGAAGACCCCGAGTTCACGATCAAGGAAGCCCTGATCGTCACGACCTACCCCGGTGCCAGCCCCGAGGAAGTGGCACAGGAAGTCACCAACCCGATCGAAAGCGCCGTGCAACAGCTGGGGCAACTCAGCCGCCTCTCGGAAGACCGCACGGGCGAGTACTGCAACTCGCTATTCCGGGTGATCTTCATCTCGCTGAGCCTCAGTTGGGTCTCGTCGATCACCATTACGCCGCTCGTGAGCTACCAGAACACGCAGACACTGCAACTGCCCAATGTACTCGCCGTCAGCCGCCGGCTGGGACTGATCAACACGATGCTGCAGGAACGCGAAGTCGTGAAGGGCACCCGCTAGAGCCCCGCCGGTGATGAAAGCGGCGCCTTTCTTATCCCCTCTCCCCCGGCTTTGCGGGGGAGAGGGGGACAGAGTTGCCAACGGCTCGCGCGCCTGTGATGAAAGGACCGCCTGATGACGCCAACGACCGAGGCCCTGCGGACGTTCTTCCAGAAGTTGCTTGATTTCGTCGAGCGTGCGGGCAACAAGGTCCCGCACCCGGCCGTGCTGTTCTTCATCCTGATCGCGCTGGTCGTCGTCTTCTCGCAACTGTTCCACATGCTGGGCACCAGCGTTGCCTGCCAGCGCATCAACCCCGAGACGCATGAAATCGTCGACATGCGGACGGGAGTCAACAGCCTGCTGACGGCCGACGGCATCCGCTTTGTATGCACGTCGATGGTGCCGAACTTCATCAACTTCGGCCCCGTCGGCATCATTCTGGTGGCGATGATCGGCGTCGGCCTGGCGGAACGCGCGGGCCTGATTCAGGCACTGATTCGGAGAATCGTGCTGATTGCCCCGCGACGCGCGACCACGGCGATCATCGTCACGCTGGGCGTGGTGTCGAGCATTGCGACCGATGCGAAATACCTGGTGCTGACCCCCCTGGGGGCCGCGGCGTTCCATGGCACGGGCCGGCATCCGTTGGCGGGGCTGGCGGCGGCCTTAGCCGCGGTTGCCGCCACGTTCGGCGTCAATGTGCTGGTGGTGCCGATCGACGGAATCCTCGCGGAGATGACCAACGACGCGATTCACATCGTCGACCCGAACAAATCGATCAGCCTGACGTCGAACTTCTACTTCGCGATCTTCTCGAGTCTTCTGCTGATCGTCGTCTGTACGCTGGTGACCGAGCGGATCGTTGAACCGCGCATGGGCAAGTATGTCGGCGACGTACCACCCGAGGAAAGCCAGGGCCTGTCGCCCGAGGAGTTACGGGGGCTTCGCTACGCGCTGTTCGCGTTCGCGGGAATGTTCGCTCTGCTGCTGGTGATGTCGTTGCCGCCCGGAGCGCCCCTGCGCCATCCGGAGAGGGGTGAACTGCTCGGCAACCCGCCCTTCATGGGCAGCATCATCTTCATGATCATGTCGCTGTTTCTGGTGACAGGTGTCGCTTACGGCATCGGCGCGAAGACGATCGCCAGTGTCGAAGACGGCATCAACGATCACGAAAACGTTTGCCGACCTGGGCGGGCTGCTGTTCCTGTTCTTCGTGATCGCCCAGTTCGTTGCCTACTTCAACTACAACAACATGGGGACGATCGCCGCGATCAAGCTGGCGGACTACCTGAAGGAAGTGGACCTTGGCAGTATCATGCTGCTGATGGGGTTCCTGCTGACCGGTTTCGTGCTGAGCATCCCGATCCCCAACATCATTCCGAAGTGGGCGACCATGGCCCCGATCTTCGTGCCGGTGTTCATGAAGCTCGGTGTCGCGCCGGACGTCGTCCTCGCGGCCTACCGGGTCAGCGATGGACCGCCCAACGTCATCAACCCGCTGTTGCCTTACTTCGCGCTGGTGGTGGTCTTCGCCCGCAAGTACGACAAGAACGCCGGCGTGGGCACCATCGTGGCGATGATGCTGCCGTACACGGTCGCCACCTTCGTGACGTGGAGTATGCTGTTCTTCGCGTGGTATCTGCCCGGTATTCCGTTCGGCCCCTGATTCATCCATGAAAACAGACACACCCCAACCCGATGCCGGGCCACTGCTGGAGTTCATGTTCCGGCTCGGGCAGGCGTATCTCGCCTGCGGGGAGCAAACGGCGCTGGTCGAACTGTTCCTGCGCCGGATCGCGACCGTGAACCATATGCGCAAGACGCGCGTTGTCGCCTTCCCGACGGCCATCTTCATCACCCTTCACGATGGCAATGAAGAGCGAGTTACGCTGGCCGAGGCTCCGATGCAGACGCTGCGGCTCGACCAGATCGCGGACGTGTATACGCTCGGCGAAGCTGCAATTCACGGGAAGGTCACGCCGCAGCAGGGGCTGGAACAACTCAGCGAGATTCTGAAGAAGAAGGCCCGTTTCGGCGCGACTGGCGTCGTCGTCGGTCATACGATTCTGACGATCGGTCTGGCGGCGATTTTGGAACCGACGCTGACCAATCTTGTCGCCGGGTCGGTGCTGGGGTTGGTAGTCGGCGTTTTGAAGGTCACCAATCGCGATCGGCCGATCCTTTCGGCACCACTGTCGGTCGTGGCGGCGGCTCTGGTATCGATGATGGTGTTCCTCGCATTGAAGAACGGGTTGATCAGTTCGCCGCAGTACGTGCTGATTCCGCCGTTGATCACGTTCCTGCCCGGCGCTATGCTGACATTCGGGATGGTGGAACTGGCCTTCGGCGACATGGTCAGCGGTTCGAGCCGGTTGATCACCGGCTTCGTGCAACTGGTGCTGCTGGCGTTCGGTTTGGCCGCGGGGGCTGCGCTCGTCGGTTACAGCCCGGAGAGCATGCTGAACGCGACCGACAACGCCCCCCATGTGCCGTGGGCACCGTGGGCCGGGGTGGTGATCTTCGGCATTGGCGCGTATTTCCACTTCTCCGCACCGCGCGACTCGTTCTGGTGGATGCTGTTGGTGCTGCTGGTCACTTTCGGCGCGCAGCAGATCGGCTCGGCAATCTTCAACTACAAGGTCAGCGGCTTCTTCGGCATGCTGGTCGCCACACCGCTGGGTTACCTGATTCAGCAGAAGTTCAACGGCCCGCCGGCGATGGTCACCTTCCTGCCGAGCTTCTGGCTGCTGGTCCCGGGATCGTTGGGGCTGTTGAGCGTAACGCAGATGCTCAGCAACAGGGCCGCCGGCCTGGAAGGTTTGGTCAGTGCCGTGTTCGCGATCGTCTCGATTGCGCTCGGAACGCTCGTCGGCGCATCGCTGTACAAGTGGCTGACGGAACGACTGGGCGCCTGGCAGTTGCAGATCGGCCGTGCAAGCGCGTATCTGCGGCGGACGAAGAAGTGATGTACTCGTCGTCAACGGACGATCAGTGAAGCCGCGACGCGAAGCGGAGCGTTCCGGCGTGCGAGTCGAATCGCTCCGCTGCGGAAACCCTTCGCGTCGCGGCTTCACGTGACCTGCTTGCTGACCACCAATAACGCTACTTCACCAGCACCGCGGCGATCTTCTGGTGGACTTGCAAGTCATCGGGAGAGTAGAAGAAC
>JBBQII010000026.1:0-14506 GCA_038324795.1 Gemmatales bacterium | reverse complement strand
GCACTCGGGCCGCTTCTCACGGCCCAACGATAAGAAGAAACTTGAACCGCGCATCGCCTATCGGCACCCGCTGCTGGATCCCAAGTTCGGCATCACGGACGACCGACCGCTGTTGAGCGATGATGACATCAGTCACTTGATCGACGACTACATCAGTGCCGCGAAGCGCTCGAAGAAGCTCGGCTATCAGTTCGTCGACGTCAAGCATTGCCATGGCTATCTGGGGCATGAGTTTCTTTCGGCCGTCGATCGCCCCGGCAAGTTCGGCGGCAGCTTCGAGAACCGCACGCGCTTCCTGCGCGAGATCACTGCCGGTATCCGGGCTGAAGCCCCGGGTCTCGAGATCGGCGTCCGCATCAGCATCTTCGACTACTTCCCGTTTCAACCGGGTCCGGAAGGGACCGGCGTACCCTCGGGGCAGGGCGACTACCGCTACGCCTTCGGCGGCGACGGCACCGGCCTGGGGATCGATCTGGCGGAGCCGGAGAAGTTCCTGTCGCTGCTCGAAGAGTTGAAGATCGACCTAGTCTGCCTGTCGGCGGGCAGCCCGTACTACAACCCTCACATCCAGCGCCCGGCCCTGTTCCCGCCGTCGGACGGATACCAGCCGCCCGAAGATCCGCTGGTCGGCTGTGCCCGGCAGATCAACACCGTGGCGAAACTCAAGGCAACGCATCCGAATCTGTTGATGGTCGGCACCGGTTACTCGTACCTGCAGGAATGGCTGCCCCACGTGGGCCAGTACCAGGTGCGCACCGGCGGCGTTGACTTCGTCGGCCTGGGAAGAATGGTCCTGTCCTATCCCGAACTGCCCGCCGATGTGCTGGCGGGCAAGACGCTGGAACGCAAACGCATCTGCCGCACCTTAAGCGACTGCACGACAGCCCCGAGAAACGGCATGGTATCTGGCTGCTACCCGCTCGACCCGTTCTACAAGGAGCGGCCGGAACGCTTGCAGTTGGCGGCGTTGAAGAAGGGCGGGTAGCTTCTGGACCGACCTTCATCGCGTGTGGTATGTTTGATGCGAAGGAGGCCGGTATGATTGCTCAGGATCTGTATGAACTGCTGCGTGCCCGCCCGTTTCAGCCGTTCCGCATACACGGTACGGACGGGAAGGTCCGCAATGTGCGACATCCGGATGAGGCGCTGGTGTTGCGAACGCGCGTCATCCTGCCTTTAGGCGGGGAAGGCGAAACGCCTGAAGCGTCGGAGCATTTGGCGCTGGCGCACATCGTTCGATTGGAAGAGTTGGCGATGACAGTGTGAAGGGGTCGTTCGCCATGAAAATTTCGATGCTGGCACTGCTGCTTGTTCTCACCGCTGCCTGCAGCTCGTACGCAGACGAGCCGGTAGTCGATTTGCCCGAAGGTCGCGGCAAGTACGCACTGCACTATCACAATAGTTCAATCTATCCGGGTGCCCGCCCGGGACATGTCGCGCGAATTGTTGTCGAACGAATGAAAGAGGATGGCGGCACTGAACGTGTCGTCATTTGTCGTTCCATCCTGGTTCTCAGCCTCGATTTCCGTCCCGACAAGTTTGGGGACGGACGAATTGACTTCATTTACCTCGCCCTCGTCCCCGAAGATGCATTGTTTGTAAATGCGGCCCAGAAATCTGGCGTTAGAGTAACTCTGTTGCCCGATGAATTTGATTGGAGGGCCCCGGTCGAGCCGTTGGCCCGACCGCTAAACGTGTCGCTACTCCTCGATACAGTACAGAAACTTCTCCCCGCGCAGGAATAACTGCTTCCCTGCGATCGCGGGGGATGCGTCGATCGAGTCGTTCAGCTTGTTGGTTGCCAGCACTTCCACGGTATCCGCGTCTTTCAGTATCACGGTCGTGCCGTCGCGGTCGGTGAAGTAGATCCGGCCGGCGGCGGCCACGGGGGAGCCGTAGAAGCTGCGGACGGTCGGCAGGCGTTCCTGGTTGATGACCGGTTTACCGGTCTTGATGTCGAGCGTCGTGAGTACCTGTGTGTTGGCCTGTGTGAACCAGAGGCGGTCGCCCAGGAGCAGCGGGCTGGGCACGTACGGCGTTCCTTTGGCAAAGCGCCAGACGACCTTGCCCGTGTCCTTCAGGTCGCCTTTGGCATCGAGTGGCACGGCCACGGCGGCGGCACCGCGGTAGCCGCTCATGAGATAAGCGGTGCCATCTTTCGCCACGGCCGATGGGATCGCGTTCGTCGTCATCCCGCCACATTCCCAGATCACGCTGCCATCGGCCAGGTCGTACGCCCGGGCCCGCGTCGTTCCGTTGAGGATCACTTGCGTTTTGCCTTTGTGCTCGACGATCAACGGCGTGTTCCATGATGTCTTTTCTTCGCGCGGCACCCGCCATTTGATCTCGCCCGTTGCGGCATCCAGACAGATCAATGATGAGTCGGCTTCCTGATCCCAGTTCAGCAGCAGCTTGCCGCCATGCACCACCGGCGTGACCGCTTCGCCCCAGCCGAGACGTGTGTTCAGCTTGCCGAGTTCGCGCTTCCAGACGAGGTTGCCGTCGAAGTCGTAACAGAAGATGCCGAATGAACCGAACGAGACGAACAGGTTCTTGCCGTCAGTCGTCGGCGATCCGGCCGCGTAGGAATGCGTCTCGTGCGTGCCTTCGTGCGGCACCTGTTCGGTGGCGATCTTCCGCCAGCGTTCCTTACCCGTTGCCCGGTCGAGGCAGATGACGAGGAACTGGTAGAACACGTTAGGCGCATCGGTTTTCTTCTCGAAGCGAGGGTCGCCTTTCGGCTTCTCGCCAGCCTTGCGATCAGTCGGCACCGCCGTGATGATGAACACGCGATCGCCCCAGATGATCGGCGTCGCACTGCCCTTGCCGATCAGCGGGGCTTTCCATTTGATGTGCGTCTTCTCATCCCACGTGGTGGGCGGATTGCCACGCGGCGCTTCACCCGTTTGCAGCGGCCCGCGCCACTGGTGCCAGTTGTCGAGCGGCTCGTCGGCGCAAGTGACCGCTGCGAGCAGCAACAGTGGGAAGAGTGCGGCTTTCATAACGGAAACCCCGTTTTGCGACAGTCATTCAATCGAAGAATTTAACCACGGATAGCGCGGATAAAGACACGGATATGATTGCTCGTATTTATCCGTGCTATCTGTGATATCGGTGCTATCAGTGGCGAAATCTTCTTCTGACATACCTGCACACAACAAGGATCGTTGCGGCAGGCAATCTACCCGAGTCGCCCGCAGCGAGGCGCGCCGCAGGGCGGGCCGACGCCGCATCCCGGTCCCGTCGCCGGGGCGTTGACCGGCTTCGCAGGCAGGCTCAGCATCTTTTCGATCTTCGGGCTTTCGCAGGTCGGACAGGTGAGCGTGGCGACTTCGGTTTCGTTCCGAACCAGCTTCTCGAACGGCTGTTGGCAGTCGCGGCAATTGAAGTCGTACAGCGGCATCGCGGTCAGTCTCCTGCGGTCTTGCGTCGTTTCCGGTAGATCTCGCTGGCGCGGAACAGCACGGCCCGCTCTTCTTCGGACAGGCTTTCCTGGCCGTGCTTCTTCACTTTCTCCAGCACTTCGTCGAGCTTCGCTTCCAGATGTTCGTCGAGCAGCGACACGGGCGCGGGCGGGGCCGACGGCGACTGGGCCGAGGCCGCGGATGAGCTGACCGTCGCCGGCGCTCGCGTGTCGTCATCGCGGTAGATGTGCAGGCTGGTTCGCTTGCGCACTTTGCGCTCACCGGAGGGCATACCCGGCAGCCAGCGTGTGATCCGCCATGAGTAGCGGAAGTACGCCACGGCGAACCCGGCCGCCAGGGCGTGGGCGACTATTTTGCCCGGTTGAACCGTGCCGGCGGCAAAGCCGACGATGTCCGCAAGGGTGTAGAAGCCGACCAGGAACCAGATCGGGCAGGGAAGCACGAACATCACCAGTACCGTCTGCCGCGGGTAGTGCAGCGCGTACAGGAACAGCACGGCCGTCACGCATGCGCCCGGCCCTATCAGGAAGGCTTGCTCCTGTGTGGCGATCGCGGTGAGCAGGAAGCCGACCCCGCCGATGATGCCTGCCAGCAGGTAGTAGGCAAGGAACTCGAGCCAGCCGACCATCCCTTCGATGGCCCGGCCGAACCATACAAGGAACAAGCAGTTGAACAACAGCCCGATCAGCGAACCGGTCTGCAGGAACGAATAGGTGAAGATCCGCCAGATTTCGCCTTGCAGTACCTTCTGCGTGTCGAGCATCATCAGGGAGGTGAACGGGTCGAGGCGGACGCGATTGCCGGACAGAGCCTGCAACAGGAACATGGCGACGAAGACGCCCGCCAGGATCATGCACGCCTGGATGCGCGCATCGAAGGCGGAGAAGCCTTTTCGTTCCCGATAGTAGTCCCGATCATAGATGCCCATGCGCAGCCCCTGGCGACCCGCGGCCTCGACAACTTCTCTGTTTTACCAGAACCGAGCGTGAAGGGGAACGGCTCAATACCGCGGCTTCGGCTTCGTCCATCGCGGGTCGTAGTCGAGGGAGAAGATCTGCTGGATCAGTTCAGCCCGGTTCGAGTTGCTGTCAAGCAGAGCCTTCAGGGCCTTGTCGATTTTCTGTCGGCGCGGGTCCGCTTCCACTTTGCCCGTGCCGCGATCGATGCGGTCGAGTGTGGCCGCGACATCGAGCAGCTTGCAACGACAATCGAGGAAGAACTGTTCCAGGGCACGATCGGCGGGAAGGGGGTTCATGTTGCAACTTCCTTCGGCGTGAAACGGGCACGCACATCAAGGTTTACCAGTTCGTTCATGCTGCCCGAACGCAGCCCATCGAGGTCGAGCGTCACAAAGCGGAACCCGAGTTCACGCAGTTTGGCCGCCAATTCGGCATACAACCCGGCCATGCGCGGGATCGCGTCGGTCGGCACTTCGATGCGGACCAGATCAGCTTCATGCAGCCGCACCCGGCAATCGCGCAGGCCCAGCGAGCGCAGGTGCATCTCGGCGGCTTCGATGCGTGCGGTGCGTTCGGGTGTCACCGCCACGCCGGGGGCCAGCCGACTCGACAGGCACGGCGAGGCCGGCTTGTCCCACGTCGGCAGGCCCGCTTCGCGCGCCAGTGCCCGCACATCCGCCTTCGTGAAGCCCGCTTCCTGCAGCGGATGCCGCACGCTTCGCTCGGCCGCGGCGGTCAGGCCGGGACGGTAGTCGCCGCGGTCGTCCAGGTTCGCACCGCTGCAGATCGTCGTCAGCCCCAGTGATGGCAGGTGGGCGATGATCGTATCGTACAGTTCGCTCTTGCAGTGATAGCAGCGCGAACCGTCATTGCGAAGATACTCCGGATTGGCGAACTCGGCCGTCGGCAGCACTAGATGACGGATACCGATCTGCGCTGCCAGTTCCCGCGCCTCGGCCAGTTCCCGGCGCGGCACGCTGGCGCTGTCGGCCGTGATCGCGACGGCCCGGTCGCCCAACGCCTGACGCGCTGCCCAAGCCACCAGCGTGCTGTCGATGCCGCCGCTGAACGCGACCGCCGTTCCGGGCATGTCGCCCAGGATCGCCAGCAGCTGTTCACGTTTCGCTTCGAGATGGTTCACCACGGCATTGTACCGCTTCCGTAGAGTACGCGTCCACGTGTGCTCTGCTTCTTCCGTAGTATGTTCGTTTTTGACGAGCAGGCGAGGACGCCTACTCTACGAAAGACGCTCCCCGTTCATAACATCCCCGCATGGCGTATGCGTTTGCCGAGCACCTGGCTCGCTTCGGGCCTGATGCCGCCCCACGGCCGATCACGTTGTCGGCCGCCCGGCGCTACTGTGCGGACCTGACGCGCAGCCATTACGAGAACTTCAGCGTTGCCTCGCTGTTCCTGCCCCGGCGATTGCGGCCGCACTTTCACCCCGTCTATGCCTGGTGCCGTTGGGCCGATGATCTGGGCGATGAGACGGGTGCCGATGCCCCGCGACTGCTCGCCTGGTGGCGAGAACAGCTGCTGACGATGTACGAAGGCAAAGCGACCCATCCCGTGCTGATCGCCCTGCGGCCCACGGTTCAGCGGTTCCGCATCCCGCCCACGCCGTTCCTCGATTTGATCTCCGCGTTCGAACAGGATCAGCATGTCAAGGAGTACCGAACTTACGACGAACTGCTCGGCTACTGCAAGCGCTCGGCCAACCCGGTCGGTCGCATCGTGCTGCATCTCGCGGAGAGCTTCGATGAGGAGCGGGCACGGCTGTCGGATGAAATCTGCACCGGGCTGCAACTCGCCAACTTCTGGCAGGATGTGCGGCGCGACTGGACCGATCTGGGGCGCATCTACCTTCCCGAAGAAGACCGCCGCCGCTTCGGTGTGAATGACGATGATCTGAAGGCCGGCAAGTTCACGCCCGAGTTCCGCGAACTGATGCGCTTTGAAGTCGAGCGAACGCGGGGCCACTTCGAGCGCGGCGCCCCGCTGATCGGCATGATCCGACGGGACATTCGCAAGCAGATCGCGCTGTTCCGGGCCGGGGGATGCGCGATCCTGCAACGCATTGAAGAAGTGAGATACGATGTGCTGAGCGAGCGCCCCCGATTGAGCAAGTGGGCGAAATTGAAGCTGATGCTGGCGACGCCGCAGGGAGTCGCTTGCGGCGTCGCCATCGAAACGTCATACACATGGTGCCGGAAACTCGCGCGCTCAACCGCGAAGAACTTCTACTTCGCCTTTCTCGTGCTGCCCCGAGCGCAACGCCGGGCGATGGATGCACTGTACGCCTTCATGCGTGTCACAGACGACCTGGCCGATGACGAAGGCGACACCGACAAGCGGCAGTCACTGAACCAGTGGAAGCAGCAACTCGATGATTGCCTGCACGGCATCGACACGCACCCGCTGCACCCGGCCCTGCGCGACATCGTGAAGCGCTACCGCATCGACCCGGTGCATCTGCATGAAGTGATCGACGGCATGATGCTCGACCTGGAACCGGTGCGAATCGAGAGCTTCGCGGAACTGCGCAACTACTGCTATCTTGTCGCATCGGCCGTCGGGCTCTGCTGTATCCCGATCTGG
Organism: Gemmatales bacterium; assembly: GCA_038324795.1. GTDB lineage: Bacteria > Planctomycetota > Planctomycetia > Gemmatales > Gemmataceae > JAIOQJ01. Next base: position 7,524 of record JBBQII010000026.1, on the reverse strand, counting down.
GGCTGCCACGACCAACGCGCTCGGGAACCGGCCGAGGCCGCGGGGTTGGCGCTGCAACTGACGAACATCCTGCGCGATCTGGGCGAAGACCGCGACCGCGGCCGGGTTTATCTGCCTCGCGATGAACTGGCGCGATTCGGCAGCCCGCCGGCGCAATGGGGCAAAGGCGAATCATTCAAGGAAATGATGCGGGTCCAAGTCGCTCGTGCGCGCGGCTACTACCGCGAGGCGGAGAAGCTCAACGCTTTCCTGAACCCGGGCGGCCGGGCGGTGTTCCGCGTAATGATGAACATTTACGAAGAGCTGTTGGATCAGATCGAAGATCGTGATTATGATGTGTTCACCCGACGCATTAGCGTGTCAAAGCCCCGGAAACTACGGCATCTGCTCGGGGCGTTTCCGATCCGATGGGGGTGGCGTTGAACACCCGGCATGTACTCATCATCGGCGGCGGCCTCGCCGGTCTGTCGGCGGCGGTCGCGCTCGCCTCGCGCAACATCCGCTGCACGATTCTCGAATCGCGGCAGCGGCTCGGCGGGCGGGCTTCGTCCTTCCACGATCCGCTGACGGGCGATCTCGTCGATGCGTGCCAGCACGTCAGCATGGGGTGCTGCACGGCGTTTGCGGAGTTCTGCCGCACGGTCGGCATCGGTGAACTTCTCGAACCTCAGCCGACCCTATGGTTCATGACACCCGATCGACGCATCAGCGCGTTCGGGGCTGATCGGCTGCCCGCGCCGCTGCATCTGGCACGTTCGCTGTGGCGGGCGCACTATCTCACGTTGGCCGACAAGATTCGCATCGGCTGGGGCATGCTCGCGCTGCGGCTTGCGCATGCGGACGACGACCAGCCGTTGCGGCCATGGTTGCGGCGGCATCGGCAGAACGACGCGACGATCGAGCGGTTCTGGAGCATCGTCCTCGTCAGCGCTCTGAATGAATCGATTGATAACCTCGGGCTGAAGTACGCCCGCAAAGTATTCGTCGATGCGTTCCTGACTGACCGTCGCGGCTTCGAGGTCAGTATCCCCACGGTGCCGCTCGGCCGACTTTACGGCGATGAACTGCAGCGCTGGTTTGATGCACATGGCGTTACTGTCGAAACCGGGGCCGGGGTGTCGCAGATCAACGTTGAGGGCGATCGCGTCACGTCAATCTCGCTGCGGGACGGCCGGCAGCTGACGGCCGACGGTTACGTGACCGCGGTGCCTTCCGATCGGCTGCGGGCACTATTGTCTCCCGAAGTGGTCGCGCAGTACGCGGAATTCGACAACCTGAAGAACTTGAGTGTTTCCCCCATCACCAGTGTGCATTTCTGGTTCGACCGTCCGGTGATGACGCTGCCGCATGTCGTACTTGTGGACTGTCAGGGCCAATGGGTGTTCCGCCGGCAGCCGCACTATCTTCAAGTGGTCGTCAGTGCGGCCCGATCGCTCAAATTGCTCGGCAGTGAGGAAATCCGGCAGAGAATCCACGCGGAGTTGTGTGAACTTTTCCCGGAAGTAGCGGCCGCGACGGTAGTGCGGGCCAAGGTGGTGACCGAACATGCCGCTACGTTCAGCCCGTTGCCGGATGTCGACCGCTGGCGGCCGAATCAATCATCACCGATCGCGAATCTGGCCCTCGCGGGGGATTGGACCGCGACCGGTTGGCCTGCCACGATGGAGGGAGCGGTTCGCTCGGGAACGCTGGCTGCCGATGCCCTCTGCCCGTTGACCGGGTGAAACCGGCATTTTTTAGTTGTCCTGCGCCTGTTTGTCCGTCATCCTCTAAGATATCGTTGAATGTCCGCAATCTCGTAGGGTGGGTGAAGGCTTTGCGTAACCCGCCATCGGAAGATCAACTTGCTGCGAAGTGGTGGGTTGTGCAAAGCCTTCACCCACCCTGCACGAATGAATGTCCGCGTCGTTTCGGGAGCGTTCTCATGAAGCGCCTGCTCGTGTTGGCTTTGCTGGGGTATGGTTGCCCCACTGCGTTCGCGGCAGAGACGCCGGCCGTCGCCCCCGAGACGATCAAGGCGCGTGACTACGTCCGCGATCTGGCCGACCCGCGATTCAAAGTGCGTGATCAGGCGGCACGTGAGTTGATGAAACTTGGCCGCAAGGCCAAGCCGGCACTGATTGAAGGGACCCAGAGCGCTGATCCGGAGGTATGGTCGCGCTGTACCCAGTTGCTGCCGCAGGTGCTGGCCGAGGACCTGAAGGCCCGCATCGAAGCATTCCTGGCGGACGCCGACGGAAAGCAACCCCACGATCTGCCGATGATGGAGCAATATAAGAAGCTTGTGGGTAACGATGCTCCGTCGCGCAAGCTGTTTGCCGAGATTGTGCGGAACAACGGCAACTTCCTCGAAGCATGCGAAGTTGACGCGAAGCGGGCCGCAGAGAAGTTTTCCGTGCGCGCCAACGAAATGCTTCAGCAGATGAACAACGGCAGGACGCAGCCGCGGCTGAACGCGAACGACCTGGCCGCTCTGTTCCTCGTGGGCAGCGGAGTCACCGCGTCGAAGGACGATAAGAAGGCGGATAATGCCAAGCCTGTGGCCGTCCCTTTCAACCCGATTGCCAATTTCCTCTGGCAGCAGGAGTTCCAGAACGCACTTCGCAACGGCGAACAGGCGGTGCCCTATCGCAAGCTGTTCTTCGCCTGGGCGGAGTTCCAGGGTACACAGGATGTGAATACCGTCAGCCAGGTGCTGTCGGTGATTCAGAACGTGAACCTGAAGGAAGGGCTCGACTTCGCGGTGAAGGTGATGAAGTCAAAGGACCAGCAGATCTGGACGCGGGCGCAGGCGATGACCTGTGTCGGTAAGATGGGCGGCAAGGAACAGGTGGCCGCTTTTGAAGCACTGTTCGCCGACAAGACGCAGATCACCACCATCCAGTTGAACAGCCTGAATATCAGCACACAGGTCAACGACGTCGCGTTGGCGATGGCCGTTCACCTGACGGGTCAGACACCGAAGGATTACGGCTTCGACGCTCTCCAGTCGCAGCCGGCCCTGCTGTGGGCTTACCATTACCTCGGCTTCACAACCGAGGAAAAGCGAGTCGCGGCGTTCAAGAAGTATGCCGACTGGTCGGCCGCGCAGGTTAAAAAACAATAGGATTTCCACCCGGCCGAATCGGGCCAACTTCCCGGAGAGATTGAGTGATGATCACTTCCGCAGCATTGGTTTTCACGGTGCTGGCGACCAGTCCGGTCGCAGACATTCAGAAAGTCAATGAGACCGATCGTGCCCGTGCCCTGGTGAAACAACTGGGTGATCGCAACTTCAAGGTCCGCGATGCCGCCGAACGGGAACTGATCGAGCTCGGCACGGCCTCACTTGATGCGCTGAAGGAAGGCGAACAAAGCACGGACGTTCACGTGATCGACCGCTGCCGGGCCCTGCAGCCGATGATCCGCGAATTGACATTGCGCCGGCGGATCGATGACTTCATCGCCAACAGGGGCGAAGTGAACCCGAAGGACCTGCCCCTTGCCGAGACATTCCTGAAGTCCACGGGCGATACCAAAGAGGCCCGCACGCTGTTTGCGGATGTCCTCACCCGGCACTCATCGTTGCTTGATCTGATCGCGCGGGACAAGAAAAAGGGATTGGATCAGTTCACGACCTATTGCCAGGAAGTTGCGCAGCGAATGCAGTTCGTTCGCGGTGTTGACCCGATGGCGCAACGCATGAACATCACTCAGTCGGATGTATCGATGTACATGTTGATTGCAATCGAGCTGTCCGCGGACAAGACGGGCCGGGTGGCATCCAACGCGTATCCATTTCTGCAAGCGCCGTCGCTGAAGGCAACGCTGGCGAAGGACACGCCGGAGAATCTGCCGTTCAAGAAGCTGTTCATGGTCTGGTTGGAGAAGGAACCGCAGCCTCACATGGTACATCAGGCCCTGCAGATCGCCGTCGATGTGAAGATGAAAGAGGCGGTGCCGATTCTGCTCAACGCCGTGAAGAACAAGACGACGCCGATCTACTCCCGCGCACAGACCGCGCTGTTGCTGGCGAAGGTCGGCGAGAAAGAACATCTCAAGGAGATCGAGCCACTCCTTGAAGACAAGACGGTCGTCGGCAACTTCGGCGTTAACAACAAGCAGGGCACAGTGCAGATGCGCGACGTAGCCCTGGCGGTCAGCATTAAACTCAATGGCCAGAAGATGGCCGACTACGATTTCGACGTGATGCAGGGCAGTGATGAAAACCTGTACCAGTCGTACATCTATTGCGCGTTCAGCAGCAGCGAGAAGCGCGATGCCGCCCACGCCAAGTTCAAGGAATGGAAGGCGAAGCAGGAGAAGAAGTAACCGGCCCACCACCTCTCCCGGAGTGGCACCATGATAGCCGCCGTGCTTTTTACCGCCGCCGTGTTGGCGGCCGCCCCGCCGCTGCCGGCACACGCTCGCGCTACGCAACTGGTGCAGCAGCTTGGTGACCCATCATTCAAGGTGCGTGAGAAGGCCGCCGACGACCTGATCGATCTCGGCAGCGCCGCCGTCGATGCACTCCGCCTGGGGCTCAAGAGCACCGACATCGAAATCCACGACCGCTGCGTGAAACTGCTGCCGAAGGCGCTCGATGCCCGCGTGCAGGAGCAGATTGTCGAGTTTCTTGCGAAGCCCGACGGCCCGATCCCGCCTGATTTGCCGTGCATCAAGCGCTGGGTCAGCATTGCCGGGACCGGCAAGGCTTCGCGGGAAATGTATGCGGAGATCATCAAGGCCCACCGCAAGATCCTCGTCGAAGTCGATCAGCACCCCGAAAAGACCGCGCAGACCTTCACCGCCTTCTGCCAGGAAGTGTACAACCGCCAGCGTGCCGTTCCGAATCTGGAGGCGCGCAAAGAGGTCGTTACCTATCCCGACGCCTGCCTGTTTCTGTTCCTCGGCTCCGATCCGAACGCCCGCAAGGGCGGAGCGCCGGTGGCGACGAACTACACTCAATCGATCCTGATTTTGAACTCCCCGCATACGACCGGCATGCTATCGGGCAGCGGAGCCAATGAATCGGGCAAGGCCCTGTTCCTCGGCTGGCTTGAGCAGGAACGCTATCCAACGCTCGTCCGCCGCGGGTTCGGCATCGCTGCCACGGCCAACTTGAAGGAAGCGCTACCGATGGTGATGCGCTTCGTCAACGACAAGACCGCGACCCCTTCCATCCGCAGCAGTGCCCTGGCTTCGTCGGCCAAGTTGTTCGACCGCGAATCACTCAAGCTGATCGAACCGCTTCTGAAAGACGACACGCTGATCGCCAAAACAACGATCAACGGCAGCACCGCCTCGACGGAGATGCGCGACGTGGCACTGGGTGTTTCCGTGCAGGCCATGGGCCAGAAGCCGGCCGACTACGGCTTCGACCGGTTCAAGGAGGCCAACCCGGCCGTTGGCGTCGTCAGCACGTCATACTACGTCTACGCCCTCTCGGACAAAGCCCGCGAGGCCGCGTTCAAGAAGTGGCAGGACCGGCTGGACCAGAACCCGAAATAGTTCGGTTCGCACGGCATGATGGTCAGCATCTCCCCGTCCGCAGCATTGTCGATGACAGATCGCTGCGGAATTCCGCCTCGCTCAGCCCGATGAACAGATCACGGAACGCCGTCGGCACGTCCAGGTGATCGATCGTCAGGTATCCGTTCGCGCTCAGCCTTCCCGCTACCAGAAACCGCGATCCAGTTACGGCAACGGCAGCCAGCGAGTGATCGCGTATTGCCACATCATTTCCGTAGTAGCGCGGGGCGATGATGCGTTCGGCCGTGTCGTACCCGACGACCATCACGGTGCCGGGGAAGAGCACGGCCTTGCGTTCGAAGGTCATCGCCCTTGTCACATAGACCGGGGCGATGCCGTGAAACTGCTCCAGTCGCCGGCGGACTTCCTCTTCCGCCAATTCCGGCTTGTCAACATTGCGCATGCTCAGTTCGAAGGCGACCGGCATTCCCAACCGTCGCGCAGTCGCGTCGGCCAGCAGCCGATGGCCATCGTGCAGTGGATTGAACGACCCGGCCAGGAGCGCCGCCGGACCGGGACCGGTCGTCCGGATCGCGCCATCCGGTTCGCGGCACAGCCAATCGTGATGAACGGGAAGCATGCGGAGGATTGTACGCAGGAGTAAAATCTTCACAATCATGAAAGGGTACGTGCGGCGGGTAGTATCTATAACTGATTGAAACGACTTCCGCCCTGTCTCAAGGATCTCCCTCATGTCCCGCTTGGCTTTGTTGCTGATTCCCGCGTTTGTGATCGGCTGTTCCAGTCCGGACATGAAACCGCCGCCGATGGAGCCTGCCCAGGTGACTGTCGAACCGGTCGTGGAACGCACGCTGGATTCGTTCATGGAGTTCACCGGCTACCTGAAGCCCGTTGAAACTCAGGAGATTCGCGCTCAGGTGACCGGCTACATCAAGGAAATCAAGTTCAACGACGGCGATACGGTGAACGAAGGCACCGAGCTGTTCCTGATCGACCCCGAGCCGTACGATGCCGCGCTGCAGAGCGCCAAGGGGGCACTCGAGAAGTCAAAGGCGGACATCACCAATACTGAAACCACATTGGTGAAGACGCAGGCCGAGTACGAACGCGGTCAGCGGCTTGCCCAGTCAAAGAGCCTGAGTGCGGAGGAACTTGACGTCCGTCGCGCCTCCCGCGATGCGGCGGCGGCGGATGTACTTTCCAAGAAGGCGAATCTTCTGACTGCCGAAGCCGATGTGCGCAAGGCGGAGTTCGACCGCAAGAACTGCGTGGTGAAGTCCGATGTCAAAGGGGCAGGGCGCGTCAGCCGCACACTGTTGACCAAGGGCAACCTCGTCGCCAGCGGGCAGACGATGCTCTGCAAAATCACTTCGGTGGACCCGATCCATGTCTATTGGGACGTGGATGAGACTACCTCATTGCGTTATCGCAAGCAGATTTACGACAAGAAGGAACTGGACGACCCGCGCAAGACGCCGCTCGCCTGCTGGGTGGGCCTGAAGGATGAGGACGGGTTCCCGCACAAAGGGAAAGTCGACTATCTCGCCCCCGAAATCATCCGGGGCAGTGGCTCCCGTGAAGTCCGCGGATTGCTCGACAATGCGGACTCCCGCCTGTCCCCCGGCGATTCAGTCCGGGTGAAAGTGGAGTTTGGCCAGCCGCGAAAGTATCTCACGATTCCCGAGATCGCCATCGGCTCCCGGCAGAATCAGAAGTACGTCTACGTCATTGTCAAGAAGGACAACCAGGACACCGTCGAACAGCGCGTGGTGACCATCGGCAACGCGCGCGAAATCGGCGGCGCGCGGCAAGTGAGCATCGAATCGGGCCTGAAGGTGGGCGAACTCGTTGTGGTCAACGGCCTGTTGCGAATCCGCGAAGGGGTTCCGGTCAAGTACAAGCTGCAGGAACCGGTCACGACACCACCTCTCACTGACAGTAAGTAATCCTCATCATTCGATCGCGGCCGGACAGGGGTCTTCTACGCCCCTGCCCGTCTTCCATGAACTTTCGCAGGTGACGCATGTTCGCGCAGTTTTTCATCACCCGGCC